>JANNBI010000316.1:0-4441 GCA_031385345.1 Paracoccaceae bacterium
GTCAGGCCACGCACCAGATGTTTCTGGATCATCACCCCCAGAACCACCGGCGGAATGGCCGCGATCAGGCCCAGCGCCGCCTTGGCCCCGTACAATTGCCCCGTCATCGACGAGGATAGGGACGCCATATAGACCGGCACCGTCACCCAGTCGCGCGTGGTCAGCAGCAGCGCGATCAGATAATCCGACCAGTTCAGGATGAACACGAACAGCGCGGCTGATGCCAGCGGCGCGCGCATCATCGGCAAGGTAATGCGCCAGAACACCCGGCCCCGCGAACAGCCTTCGACCATGGCCGCCTCTTCAATCTCGCGCGGCATGTCGTCAAAGAAGGTTTTCATCAGCCAAAAGGCGAAGGGCAGCGTGACGATGCCGTAAACCAGCGCCAGCCCGCCCCAGGTGTCGGTGAAATTCAGGAACGCCCACATGATCATCACCGGCGTCATCACCGCCATCGGCGGGAACAGCCGCAGTTGCACCAGCGCCAGCGGCAGATTGGCCCCCGATCCGAACCGCGACAGGCCATAGGCTGCGGCGGTGCCTGCCGTCATGGCGATGACCGTGCCGATGCCCGCCGACAGGAACGACGCGAGGATCGGTTTGACGGCGGTCCGGTCCAGCGCCACGATCAGCTCGGAATTGCTGATGCCAAAGACATAGCGGAAATTGTCCCACGTCGGCGCGCGCGGAATCCAGGTCAGGTTGGCGCCGGTCGCCTGCCACTCCGGGATCGGCTTGAACGCCATCGACGCCATCCACAGGATCGGGATCAGCGCCACGGCCACCGCCAGCAGGATCATCATCAGGCGAAAGACCGCAAAGGCCGGGGATCGGGTCATGGAACTTCCAGGGTGTTCGGGGGTCGGCAAGGGTCGGCCGGCGCGCATTGGGGGGCGCGCCGACCATTGATCACGATAAGGGCGCTGCCCGCCTAGACCGGATCAAGCACGGTGGGCCAGGCCGCCTTGTTGGCCTTGATCGCCTCGATGATCTTCTCCTCGCCGGTGCGGCGGGTGATCTTGGCCCATTCCTCGGCGGTGTCCGCCATGGCCTGCGCCGCCGTCTTGGCCCCGGTCAAGGACGCCATCAGGTTTTCGTCCAGCGCGTTGTGAAAGGCCGTCGCACCGGGATAGTTGATCGTCGGCACCGTCCGCGCCACCGTCTCGCGCACGATGTCCATATGATAGCCATGATAGGTTTCTCGCACCAAGGGATCTGCGAAATCGTTCAGGCTGAAGGGGTCGAAATAGCCACCCGGATTCGCCGTCATCCACGAATAGATCCGCGCCGATCCCAGCCATTGCAGCAACAGATAGGCCACTTCGGGATATTCCGACTGCGCCGACACCATCGAGGTCAGCGAGAACCACAGCACCGACCGGCTCACGATCTTGCCGTCAATCTCGCGGCCCGGCGGCAGCATCGACCCGATCTTGCCGGTCACCGTCGATCCGGTATTGCCGGCATTGTCCAGAAACTTCGGCAGGTTGGAAAAGGCGCAGGTCATCGCGGCCCCGCCTGCGGCAAAGTTGCCGTATTGCTCGGGCCAGCTCCAGCTGATCGCATCGGGGGAATGATGCGCCAGACTGTCGATGATTTCCTGCGTCGCCGCCACGCCATTGTCCGAATTGATCAACGGAACACCGTCATCGCCAAACAGGAACTGGTTGGGCGACGCCATCGAGGTAAAGCGCTGATACCAGTTGGTATAACCCCAACCCTGATTGCGCAGATCGGTCGATCCGAACAGGCCCTTGTCGGGACGATGGAAGAAGGCCGCGACATCGGCATGCTGTTTCCATGTGCGCGGCGCTGCCAGATCATAGCCATAGGCCGTCTTGAACGCCGTCTGTTCCGCCGCATCGCCAAACAGGTCGGTTCGGTACACCCAGGTCTGAAAATCGCCGTCCAGCGACACACCATAGGTGCTGCCGCGATACTGGTTCAGCAGCGCCACGCCCTGCGCACCGTTGACATAGCCGCGCTCCGGGTCGTCCCATTGCGGCTGATACTGCGCCACGAAATCATCCAGCTTGGCAATGCCGCCCGATTCCGCCAGATCGCCCAGACGGTTCCAGTCGGTCGAATAGATGTCATAGGCCCCGCCGCTGGTCGAGATATCCTGCATCGTCTTGGTAAATTCCTGCCCGTTCGGCAGACCGACGATTTCCAGCGTGATGCCGGTTTCCTTTTCCCACAGATCCTTGATCGACGGCGCGCCAGCCGGGAAAGGCTGGGTCAGCTGCCCGATGGACCCGTCCGACAGCGCCATGACGATCTTGGCCGGGGCCTTGCCCGCACCTTTCAGGGTCTTGGCACCTTCGATCGCGCGGCCCTCGGGCGTGTCGGGACCATATTGATAGCGTTCGCAGCCCGGAAATCCGGTCGGGCCACCGATCATGCCGGGGGCCAGCGCATCCGCGCTTTGGGCGCGGGCCGGGCGAATGAACTGCGGCGCAATCCCGATGGCCGCGCCATAGATCGCAAGCTTGCCGCCGGTGGTCAGCAGCTGCCGACGCGAAAGGCTTGTCGTGTGGTCCATGCATCCCTCCCAAGAGTGCCAGGCATTCTCCCGATGCCCCAGATGATGTTTTATGATTATATTTGCCGATCAGTCAACATCAGAAAGCGGCAAAATGACGCGCTTTTTGAAAGGGTTTGAGGATAGCTCAGGCCCCATCCCGGCAAATTCCTGATTTTCAAGGCAATTTCGCGCAGTAGCCGCACGAAAATCACCCGCACCCTGTGAAAATTGGCTGGATCCCCACCCGACAACATCAAAATACATCATTTACAGATTCACGATTCGATGGCACACAAGGGGCAGCCCTGCCCCAAACCGGTGTGATGACCCCAGACATGATCCAATCCCCGCCGTCCGATCCGCCCAAACCCCGCGCCACGTTGCAGGACGTGGCCCGCGCCGCCAATGTCTCTCCGGCGACGGTGGACCGGGTGCTGAATGGCCGCGACGGCGTGCGCCCCCGCACGCGTGAGGTGGTACTGACGACGGCGCGCGCGCTGGGGTATATCGCGGGCGCGGATGGCGACCAGCCGCAGGCCCCGCCGCCGCCGATCCCGCTGGTGTTCCTGCTGCCCGCTGGCACCAATGCCTTCATCAACGCGCTGCACCGTCAGATTGATCTGAACGCCGCCACCCGCCCGGACCTTGCGGTGCGTGTTGACCGGATCGAAGGCTTCAACCCGCAGACCCTTGCCGCCACCCTGCTGGCCCTGCGCGGCCAATGCGCGGGCGTCGGCCTGATCGCGCAGGATCACCCCATCGTACGCGAGGCGATCCGCGCCCTGATCCACAGCGGCACCCCGGTGCTGACCCTAGCCTCGGACATTCAGAACGTGCCGCGCGTCGCCTATGTCGGCATCGACAACCGGCAGGCCGGGCGTCTGGCGGGGCAGTTGATGGGCAGGCTTTTGCCCGCAGGCCGCCCCGCCAAGGCCGCGCTCTTTGCCGGGTCGCTATCCTATCGTGGCCATGAAGAGCGGGAAATGGGGTTTCGCCACATCCTGCGCGACGAATTTCCCCATATCCAGATCCTCGAACTGCGCGAAATCATGGATGACCGCGCCCGCGCCCAGACCGAAACCCGCGCGCTGCTGGACCAGCATCCCGATCTGGCGGCGATCTACAACGTCGGCGGCGGCACCAGCGGCATCGCGACCGAATTGCAGGCGCGCGGCCTTGATCCGCATGTGATCCTGCTGTGCCACGAGGCCACCGAAAGCAACAAAGCCTTCCTGCTGAACGGCACCATCGACGCCGTGATCGACCAGAATCCAAGGGTCGAAGCGCGCGAGGCCCTGAACATCCTGACCGCCGCCGCGCGGGGCCAACCCTATGCCTTTATCCCGCTGCGATTGCAGTTGGTGCTGCGCGAAAACATGCCGGACGAATAGGGCGGCTGGGCGGGGAACATGGTTAAGATCTGGTAAATAAATTTTGTCAGGTCATTGATTTTGTTTGGTTTAACAAAATGTCCAGATCTGGACGCTTGGACGTTTGCCCCAAAATCCGCTAGGGGATCACCTCAAACTTGTCCACGTCCACCATGCCGAAATCGGTGATTTTCAGATGCGGGATCACCGGCAGGGCCAGAAATGCCAGTTGCAGGAACGGCTCTTCCAGAACCACCCCCAACCCCTTGGCCGCCGCCCGCAAAGCCTCCAGATCTGCGCGGACCTCCTCAAAGGTTTTCAGGCTCATCAGCCCCGCGACCGGCAGCGCCAGTTCCGCAAGGATCTGCCCCCCCGCAACCACAACGAACCCGCCCTCAATCTCTCCCAACCGATTGGCCGCCAGCGCCATGTCGTCGTAATCCACCCCCACCACCGCAATGTTGTGATGGTCATGACAGACCGTTGACGCGATGGCCCCGCGTTGCAGCCCGAAACCCTGCACGAACCCGGTGGCCTTGTTGCCGTT
>JANNBI010000347.1:0-3987 GCA_031385345.1 Paracoccaceae bacterium
CCTGATCATGGGTGACAAAGACCGTGGTCAGCCCGGTGGTGTCGTGAATATCGCGCAGACCTTGGCGCAGATCCTTGCGCACCCGCGCATCCAGCGCGCCAAAGGGTTCGTCCAGCAGCAGCATTCGCGGTTCGATCGCCAAGGCTCGCGCCAGCGCCACCCTTTGCCGCTGCCCGCCCGACAATTGCGACGGATAGCGCGCGCCAATGTCGGGCAGTTGGATCAGGTCCAACAGATGGGTGACACGCCGCGCTATCTCGGGCTTGGGCGGGCGGGTGGCGCGGGGGCGCGCGGCCAGCCCATAAGCGATGTTGTTAAACACCGTCATATGGCGAAACAGGGCATAGCTTTGGAACACAAACCCCGCCCGGCGTTCCTGTACCGTCAGCGCCGTGGCGTCCTGTCCGTCAAACCGCACCCGGCCCGCCGTCGGAAATTCCAGCCCGCCAAGAATGCGCAGCAGCGTTGTCTTGCCCGACCCGGATGGCCCCAACAGCGCCACCAGCGCGCCCGAAGGGATGGACAGCGACACTGGATGCAATGCCGCCGTTGTACCGAATTCCTTGGAAATTTCTTCAATATCGATCTGCATCTCATGCTCTCCTATGGCCGGTGGGCGGCGGCAAGCTGATCGGCGTAGCGCCATTCCAGCAGGGTTTTCAGCGTCAAAGTCACCAGCGCCAGCAGCGCCAGAACGGCAGCCAGACTGAAGGCCGCGACCGAAAGATATTCGTTGTACAGCATCTCGATGGTGATCGGCATGGTGGCGGTCAGGCCCCGGATCTTGCCAGACACCACCGCCACCGCGCCAAATTCGCCCATCGCGCGGGCATTGGTCAGCAGCACGCCGTACAACAGCGCCCAGCGGATATTCGGCAGGGTCACGGTGAAAAACACCGTCCACCCCGATGCGCCCAGCGTCAGTGCGGCCTCCTCCTCGGCGCGGCCCTGTTCGATCATCACCGGGATCAACTCTCGGGCAACAAAGGGAAATGTCACGAACATCGAGGCAAGGATAATCCCCGGCAGGGCAAAAACGATAGGATAACCCTGCGCCACCAGCCAGCCGCCCATCACCGAATTGGCCCCGAAGGTCAGCACGATGCACAGCCCCGCGACGACGGGTGACACCGAAAACGGCAGGTCGATCAGGGTGATCAGCAGCGCCTTACCACGGAAGTCGAACTTGGTGATGAACCAGGCCGCCGCCAGGCCAAAGACCGCGTTCAGCGGCACGGACACCGCCGCGACCAGCAAAGTCAACCGGATCGCCGAGGCCGCATCCCGGTTGGCAAGCGAGGTGATGGCCGCCAGTGCCCCCTGCCGAAACGCCTCGGAAAAGACAAGGATCAGGGGCGCCAACAACAGCAGCGCCAGCCCGATCAGGACCGCCGCGATCAGCAAGGCGCGGGTCAACGGCGCTTCGGTTGTGACCGGTTGAAACTTTTGTGGACGGATGGTCAGGGGCAGATCAGACATAGCCAATTCTCCTGCGGCTCCAGATTTGAAGCAGGTTGATCGCCAGCAGCATCACGAAAGACAGGCTCAACATTGCCAGACCGATCGCCGTGGCCCCGACATAGTTGAACTCCTCCAGCTTGATCACGATCAGCAGGGGCGCGATTTCAGTTTTCATCGGCAAGTTGCCCGCGATGAAAGTGACCGAACCGTATTCCCCCACCGCCCGCGCCAGCGACAACGCGAATCCGGTCAGCGCCGCCGGGGCCAGCATCGGCAGGATCACCCGCACCAACGTGCGCGCCCGACTGGCCCCCAAGGTGGCCGAGGCTTCTTCAACCTCGGCATCAATTTCGGCAATCACCGGCTGGACGGTGCGGGTCACGAAGGGCAGACCGACGAAAATCAAGGCAATCAGAATGCCCCATTGCGTATAGGCAATCTTGACGCCGGCGGTCTGCGCGATGGCCCCAATGGCCCCGTTCGGCGCGTAAAGTGCCGTCAGCGCCAGACCTGCCACCGCCGTCGGCAGGGCAAAAGGTAAGTCAACGGCCGCATCAACCAACCGCCGGCCGGGGAAACGATAGCGCACCAAAACCCAGGCCAGCGCCACCCCGAACACCAGATTGAACAGCGCCGCAAAAAGGGACAATCGAAAGGACAAGAACAGGGCGTGCCAGATGCGCGGCGTGTTGACCTGCGCCCAAAGCGTGCCAAAACCCGCCGCGGCACCCGTCAGCAAAAGCGCCCCGATGGGCAGAAGGACAATCAGACAAACCATCGTCAATGTCAGCCCGGCTGAGACCCCCAGCCCCGGCATAGCCGAGCGGTGGATCAAGGGCCTGCGGGTCGGAAACGCGGTCATTGCGCCCTCACTTCACGGCATAGATCTGGTCAAAGATCCCGCCATCCGCGAAGTGTTTCTTCTGGGCCTCGGACCAGCCGCCAAAGGCGCTGATGTCCACCAGATCCAGTTTCGGAAAACGGGCAACATCCGCAGGATCGGCTTTGGACGTGTCCCATCCGCGATAATAGTTCGCGAAAACAATGGCCTGACCTTCCGGGCTGTACAGAAACGCCAGATAGGCATTGGCCAATTCGCGCTGCGCGTCACTGATGATATTGGCCTCGACGAAGGCCACCGGCGGCTCTGCCAGCACGGAAACCGAGGGCACGATGATGTCGAACTGGTCCTCTCCCAACTCGTTCAGGGCCAGATAGGCCTCGTTCTCCCAAGCCAGCAGCACATCCCCGATACCGCGTTGCGCAAAGGTTGACGTTGCATCCCGCGCGCCCTTATCCAGCACCGGCACATGGGCGAAGAGATCGGTGACAAAGGCCTGCGGGTCTTGGCCGTTCTTTTCGGCCCAGGCCCAGGCGGCCAGATAATTCCACCGCGCCCCACCGCTGGTTTTGGGATTGGGCGTGATCACTTCGACGCCTTCGGCCACCAGATCACCCCAATCGCGGATCGCCTTGGGATTTCCCTCGCGCACCAGAAACACGATGGTCGAAGTATAGGGCGAGGCATTGTGCGGCAGTTTCGACTGCCAATCTGCCGGCAACTTATCCGCCGCCGCAATCTTGTCGATATCCGCCGCCAGCGCCAGCGTCACCACCTGCGCCTGCAAGCCTTCGATTACCGCCCGCGCCTGCGAGCCTGACCCGCCATGCGAGGTTTCGATGGTCGGCGCCTCATGCCCGGCGGCGGTCCATTGCGCGGTGAAGGCCTCGTTGATGGCGCGGTACAATTCGCGCGTCGGATCATAGCTGACGTTCAAAAGCGTCTCGGCCCGTGCCCCGAACGGCGTCCCCAAAAGCACCAGCGCCAGCGCGATGGCGGTCATGCCCTGATGCAGCCTTTGCCGGGCCGGCCAACCGGTCAGGTGGTGCGCCGGGGCGGTCAGAGCGCGGGGGGTATCGGTGGCTGTGGCGGCAAGGGTCTTGGCGGTGAACATTGGTCTCTCCTGTCGAAATGCACCCGGCAGGGCACCTTCTTTAATATCGACAGAACAGGTCGTGTATTGCAAGGCAAAAATCACGCTCTTTTTAGTCGAGATTAAAGGGCGGGAAAACGGGGTGATTTTCTGATGGCGATATCCGCCGAAAACACGCCAGAAATTCCGATCAGGGTACATTGAGGCATGAGGCGGCGACAAGAGCGAGTATCTAACAAGTATCTGAATATGCTATGTAATATCACTATCTCCGAACCGAACCGGCAGCTGTTTTGCCCGGAAGGCTCGTGTCATATCTCCAACGAAACTGGACTGGCTGACGCACTTCGCCGGGGCGACAGAACCTCCACCGAAAGCAGCGATGCTACGCGTCCAAACTCACCCGACACCGCTGCCACCGAAGGGCCAAGACCGACCGATGCGATCCAAACCTACGGCAGTCGGACCCCGTCCGATGCCCCCAAAGGCGCGCGATTCGCGCCCATTTTCCACCCGGAAGACCTGTCTCGGTGCAATCAAAGCCTTGCCCTCTCCTACCCGTTCACCGGAGTCAGCAGCGGCTGTCCGGCGT
>JANNBI010000364.1:0-8439 GCA_031385345.1 Paracoccaceae bacterium
CGCGTGGCATCATGGTTTCCTGATCCCAGCCCAACCGCTCCATCACCAGACCCAAGGCTTCGGTCTGGCGCTGATGGGCCATCAACGCCTCGTAAGCGCGGGTGTTGGTCATAGGTTGCCTCCTCGGATGGTGCCGGCGACAGGATAGATCGATAGGTGGCGGGCGCGGATGATCAGCACCCACAGGATGATCGCGCCGATCTGGTGGGTGATGGCGACATGGACAGTGGCTGCGGTCAGGGCGGTGACGACGCCCAGGGTCAGTTGCGCCACCAGCATCGCCATTATGGCATGAAACGCGACCCGCGTGGCGCGGTGCGCAGATTTGCGACCCCGCAGCCAGGCCACGATGCCAAAAGCAAACAGCAGATAGCCGACCAGCCGGTGATTAAACTGCACCAGACCGGGGTTTTCGAAGAAGGCCTGCCAGACCGCCCCGCCCGGCACGTAAAACGCATCTGCCGGAAAGACCTGACCGTTCATCAAAGGCCATGTCGGATAGCCGCGCCCGGCATCAATGCCCGCCACCAAAGCCCCCAGCAGGATCTGCACAAAGGTCAGATGCATCAGGCCGGTGGACAGCGATTTCAGCTTTGCCTCTCCTGCGCGGCGGGCCTGCATCAGTTCGGTTTCCGACCGGCCCAGCAGAAAGAAATACCAGGCGATCAGGCCAAAAATGACAAAGGCCAACCCCAGATGCACCGCCAACCGGTACGAGGCGACGTCAACCCGCTGCCCCTGCAACCCCGACGACACCATCCACCAGCCGATCGCCCCTTGCAGCCCGCCCAATGCCCCAAGCAGCAGCAAGCGCCCCGTCCAGCCCACGGGGATTTTCCGCGCCGCCAGAAAGCCGAAAAAGCCGACAGCCCAGACCAGACCGATCACCCGGCCCAGTTGCCGATGCCCCCATTCCCACCAGAAGATGGTTTTGAACGACTCCAGCGTCATGGCGCTGTTTTGCAGCAGATATTCCGGGCTGGCCTGATACTTGGCAAACTCCTCGGCCCAGTCGGCGGCGTTCAGGGGCGGGATCGCGCCATGGATCGGCGCCCATTCGGTGATCGACAGGCCCGAATCCGTCAACCTTGTCAGCCCGCCCACCACGATCATCGCGGCGACCAGCGCAAAGATCAGTGCCAGCCAGATCCGGATTGCGCCCCGCGCCCCGCCCGAGCCCGCCCGGTCAATCAACCCGCCCATGGGCAAGACCGGCACCTGCGCCCCTGCCCCAACCTCTTCAAAAAGCTTCCGCTTCCCGGCCATTTACTCTGCCTCCGTTTGAACGGGACACTAGGCCTGCCGCAGGTGGCCTTCAAGGGCCTGCGGCAATGGCGCAGGGGTCAGCCGGGCGATCCTTCGGCGTTCATCCGCTGGAAAAACGCCAGTTCGCGGTCAGATGCGCCGGTGGGAAGCCGGGTCCAGGACGCGCCCTGACGAACGACGCGCGCCGACACCCCGACCACATAGCAGCACGGCCCGAAACTGTCGGTCACGATGGCCCCGGCCCCAACCACGCAGCCCGCGCCAAGGGTGACGCCGGGCATGATCATGGCATGACGACCGACCCAGACATGCTCGCCCAGCGTGATCTTGCGCGCCTCGGTGTTGGTCAGTTGCAGGGTTTTCAGGTCGATCAAGCCATGCTGATCGCTGGATTGCACGGTGATCTGGTCGGAAAACAGGCAATCCTCGCCGATTTCAACCTCGGCATTGTCGATGATAAAGCGGGCCTGATTGATCGTGGTACGCGCGCCGATGGTCAGGACCGGGTCGCGCCACAACCGCAGATCCACGGCGCAGCGGGTCTTGGCGCCGACGGTGATGCGCGCCGCCACCGGCCCGACCTGAATGTTATACGCACCGCGCGCGCCCGCCGCAAAGCTGAACTGGCAGCCCGACAGCGGGCCGGACACGGCCCCATGCCGCACAAGATTGATCTTGGGAAGGTCCGTGATCTCGCCGTCAGTGGCGATGATCGTATCCTCTGCAAAGCCGTCGCCGCCGGTGACCACCCCCGCTGTCAGACAATGCGCTAGGGTGTAATCGGTCATGCCGCAGTTCCTTTTCTTCATCGTTATCGGTTTACTGGTCGTCTTGGGTTTACTGGTCGTCGTGGGTTACTGGTCGTCTTGAGTTTTCAGCTTGTAGGCGATCTGGCGCAGGATGCCGTGAAAGGTCTGCACCTCGGCCCGGGTCAAATTCAGCCGCGACCACATGTTGCGCATGTTGTCGCGCATTCCCTGCGCCTTGGTCAGGGGGAAAAAGAAGCCAGCCGCCTCCAGCCGATCCTCAAAATGATCGGCCAGACGTTCGACCTCGATGCTGCCGGCAAATTCGGTGCGCGCCAGTCCCATCACTTCGGGCGGGGTGTCGGTGGTCTGGCGCTGCCATTCATAGGCCATCAACAGGGCGCATTGACCAAGGTTCAGACTGGGGAATTCGGGGTTCACCGGCACGGTGACGATGGCATTGGCGTGATGGATGTCGTCGTTTTCCAGCCCGGTGCGTTCGGGACCAAACAGAACCGCCACCTTCTTGCCCTGCGCCACCAATTCGCGCGTCAACTCCATCGCGCGTTCGGCGGTCATGATCGGCTTGACCATTTCGCGGCCGCGCGCCGTGGTGGCAAAGATGTAGTCACAATCGGCAACGGCCGAGCGCACGTCCGGGAACAGTCCCGCCAGATCCAGCACCCGTCCCGCACCGGACGCCATCGCCGCCGCGCGCGGATTGGGCCAGCCGTCCCGCGGGTCCACCACGCGCATCCGGTCCAGACCGAAATTCAGCATGGCGCGCGCCGCGGCCCCGATGTTTTCGCCCATCTGCGGGCGGACAAAGACAAAGGCAGGGGACACCTGGCCGGGCAAGATCTGGGTCATTTCGGGCTTTTCCAAGGGCTGGTCCGGGCATACTCTAGTGACAGTGGGGTGACAAGAGAACAGGGGGCGACCATGGCCTTTGATGCAGGCTCGGCGGAATTGCTGCGCGAGGCGCTGGGCGCGCGCGCGGTGGTGGAAAAGCGGATGTTCGGCGGTATCGCGTTCATGCTGAACGGGCATATGTGCTTCGGCGTGCATAAGGACGGCGCGATGTTCCGCATCGGCAAGGGCGCGGATGCGCAGGCGCTGGACCTGCCCGGCGTGCGCCCGATGGGGTTCACCGGAAAACCGATGGCGGGCTATGTCGAATGCTCGGATGCGGTGTTGGGCGTTGACGTGACCCGCCAGACCCTGATCGAACTGGCGCTGGCATTCAACAAAACCTTGGCGCCCAAGTAGCCAAAGGTCGCGCCTTGCGTTATGGGCAGGACAAAGACCATCCAAGGACAGACCATGGCCGATACAGACCGCCCGCAGATTACCCTGATCACCCCACCGACCTTTGATCTGGACAGCTTTCCCGACCGTCTGGCCGCCGTGATGGACGGGGTGGATATTGCCTGCCTGCGCCTGTCACTGGCCAGCCGGGACGAAGACACCATCCTGCGCGCCGCCGATGCCTGCCGTGTGGTGGCGCATCAGCGCGACGTGGCCATCGTTATCGAAAACCATGTGCTGATGGTCGAACGGCTGGGCCTTGACGGGGTGCATCTGACGGATGGTGCGCGGTCGGTGCGCACAGTGCGCAAGGATCTGGGGGCCGATGCCATCGTCGGCGCCTATTGCGGCGTCACCCGCCATGACGGCATGAACGCGGGCGAGGCCGGGGCCGATTACGCCGCCTTTGGCCCGATCGGGCAGAACCATCTGGGCAAGGGCGAAGTCGTCGATTTCGAACTGTTCGAATGGTGGAGCGCGGTCATCGAAGTTCCCTGCATCGCGGAAGGCTCCTTGACCCAAGACCTTATTGCCAAATTCGGTCCCGTCACCGATTTCTTCGGCATTGGCGAGGAGATCTGGGGCGCTGATGATCCGCTGGTCGCGCTGAAAACCCTGATCGCACCGATCCAGTAGGTCCGGCCCAAAGGGGCGCTGCCCTCTCGCGCGGACGCGCTCACCCCCGGGATATTTAGACCAAGGTGAAGGTGCGGAACGTCTGGCCCTTCACGTTGATCCAAATATCCCCGCCGGAGGCTCGTGCCCCCCGGGGTGCGCGCTGCGGATGATGACCTCGCAGGCCGCGGCCAGCGCCTTGCGGTCGGCAAAATCCGCCACCGCCAAAGGCGGATGAAAGGTCACCTCCACCCTGCCCTGACGCGGCGTCGCCAGAACCATCAGCAGGTGCGGCGCGAAATCCATGTCGCCCCACCAGCCATAATACCGCCGGTCCTGGCCTTTGGGGGCGTGATAGACCACGGTGACCGGCTGGATATGTAGGATCTGGTTCAGACTGTGGGTGTAGAAGGCCTGAAACAGGGTGGATTTGAACGGCAGCACCCGGATCGCGTCGGTCGAAGTGCCTTCGGGGAAAAACAACAGCCGGTCGCCCAGACGCAGACGCGCCTCAAAAATCTCTTGCTGGCGTTTCGCCTCGGTGCCTTTGCGGGCGATAAACACGGTGCCGGTGGCGCGGGCCAGCCAGCCGATGCCGGGCCAGCCCGCCACCTCGGATTTCGACACGAAGGTGACGTGCTGGGCGGCGTTCAGGGTGAAGATGTCCAGCCAGGACGAATGGTTGGCCACAACCGCGCCGCGCTGGGACATGGGCGCGCCGTGCACGGTCAAGCGAAGGCCCAGTATAGGAAAGGCCGCGCGACAGACCGCCTGGGTCACATAGGGCGTCCAGGGGCGGCGGGGGGCAAACAGCGGCGCCTCGACCGCGCGCAGCAACAGCAAAAGCAGCAGCCCGCCATAGGTGACCAGCCCCAGAACCCCACCGCGCAGGACCACCAGCATCCAGCCCAGCACGCCCACGCTGGGGGCCGCCAGTCCGGCGCTTTTCCAGCCGCTCATGCCTCGCGGCCATTGCGGCGGCGGTAGAAATCGCGGTGCCGCGCGCTCATGTTTTCGGTGTCCATCACCAGACAGACATCAATCGTGTTAAAGGCATGGTCAATATAGGCCCCATCCCCGACAAACCCGCCCAGACGGAGATAGGCCTTGATCAGCGCCGGAACCAAAGCCATCGCCTCGGCGCGGTGCAGGGTTTCGGGGGCCAACATGGCCATGTCCTGCCGGTTCGCCCCCTTGGCCCGCACGCGCAGAGTTTCGGGCGCCAGATGATGATGATGCAAATAGCTTAGGGCCTGCGCCAGTGGGGCCGGGTCGGTGCCGTGAAAGGACGCGGCACCGAACATCACCTCGATCCCGCGCTCCAGCACGAAATCGGCCAGACCGTTCCACAACAGCAGCATCGCCGCCCCGCCCCGGTAGTCGGGATGCACACAAGACCGTCCCAGTTCCACCAGTTTGCGCCCGGTGGCCTTTAGTGGGGCCAGATCAAATTCGTCCTCGGAATAATACCGTCCCGTCAGCGCCATCCGGTCCGAGGTCAGCAGGCGGTAAACGCCGACCACAGGATCAAGCCCACGCTCGGGGCGCGTCTCGTCTATCAGCAAAAGATGTTCGAAAACCTCGTCATAGGCGTCGCGTTCCAGCCGCGCCTGATGGTCAACCAGCGCCCCGGTGGCCCCCAGTTCCTGCACAAAGACCTGATAGCGCAGCCGCTGCGCTGCGGCCAGATCCTGCGCATCGCGCGCCAGTCGCAAGGTCAGTCCTGCCGGTGCGGTGATCATCACGGACAATCGCCTGCTTCCCTAAACCCGCCCAAACTTGGGCCCTGCCTGCTCTTACCATCCGGACGCGGATTTGCAACGTCATCGGCGGTCACGGCAGTGCTTGGCAATCAAGGGTTGCAATGATCCCGATTTTTCGCCCAACTGTGCCAAAGCCTGCGTCAGGGCGCAAAGACCGGGATCAGGGCGATATTGGACAGGTTGATCACCACTTTGCCCCCATGTTCGAAATTGACTGTCACCCGCGCGCCAATCGCTGACTGGACCTGCCCCAGCCCCCAATCGGGACGCTCGGGGTGGCGCACCAGCATCCCCGGCTCCCATTGCATCCAACTGCCGTCGTCGCTTTGCACCAAAGGATCTCCTTATGCCCGAAAAGCCTGATCTTGCCGCCCTGATCGGGTCTCGCATTTGCCACGACCTTATCAGTCCGATCGGGGCCATCGGCAATGGGGTTGAACTGATGGTGATGGAGGGGGCGCAGCACGGGCCGGAACTGGCGCTGATTTCCGAAAGCGTGACCCATGCCAATGCCAAGATCCGGTTTTTCCGGCTGGCTTTCGGGGCGGCGGGCGGTGAAAGCGCCACGGCAAAGTCCGAGGTCGTGCAAGTCCTGTCCGACATGACGCGCGGCACAAGGCTGCGCATCGACCTGCAAGTGACCGCGAAACTGCCGCGCGCCTCGGTCAAGCTGGCGTTCTTGTTGGTGATGTGTCTGGAAACCGCGATGCCTTACGGCGGCACCATCGAGATTGTTCAGGGTGAGGATCGTTGGTCCATCAAGGGCAGCGCGGACCGATTGAAGATCGACCCCGATCTTTGGGCGATGCTGACGGACGGCGCAGATTTCGACC
The DNA here is from genome assembly GCA_031385345.1 of Paracoccaceae bacterium. Taxonomy (GTDB): domain Bacteria; phylum Pseudomonadota; class Alphaproteobacteria; order Rhodobacterales; family Rhodobacteraceae; genus CAIYZT01. The sequence goes on from JANNBI010000364.1 coordinate 6,532, forward strand.
TTGGCCCGGCGCAGGTTCAGTTTGCCTTGGTGACCGAGGAACTGACCCGCCAGCACCGCCGCCTGACCACTGAAATCACCGCAACCGAGGTTCGGTTTTACTTCTAAGGCGTGCCAAGGTTGGTGCGCGCACCCCCAATCAGGCCAATTCAGCGCACCGTGCCGTCCCCGGTGACCAGATATTTGAAACTGCACAGCTGTTCGGCCCCGACCGGGCCGCGCGCATGCAGCTTTCCGGTGGCGATGCCAATCTCACCGCCCATGCCAAATTCGCCACCGTCGGCAAACTGGGTAGAGGCGTTGCGCATAAGGATCGCGGAATCCAGACGTTCAAAAAAACGCGCGGCCGTGGTGTCATTCTCGGTCAGGATCGCCTCGGTATGGTTGGAGCCATAGCGTTTGATATGGGCAATCGCCTCGTCCACGCCGTCCACCAGCTTGGCCGCGATGATCATGTCCATGAATTCACGGCCAAAATCATCAGGCGCGGCGGGAACCGTGCCCGGGATTTTCAGCAACTCACCCTCGCAGCGCACCTCGACGCCGGCCTTCATCAAGTCCTCGATCAGGACCGCGCCATGTTTGGTGTAAAACTGCCAGTCGATCAGCAGACATTCCGCCGCGCCGCAAACCCCGGTGCGCCGGGTCTTGGCGTTCAGAACCACGCGCCGGGCCTTGTCCAGATCGGCATCGCGGTCGGCGTAAACGTGGCAAATGCCTTCCAGATGGGCGAAAACCGGCACCCGCGCCTCGGCCTGAACCAGACTGACCAGACCCTTGCCGCCGCGCGGCACGATCACGTCGATATGGTCCGTGGCGGTCAGCATCGCGGACACCATGGCGCGGTCGCGCGTGGGGATCACCTGAATGGCCGCCTCGGGCAGATGCGCCGCGCGCAGGCCCTTCACCATGCAGTCATGGATCGCCTCGGTGGAGTTAAAACTTTCCGACCCGCCGCGCAGGATCACCGCATTGCCGGATTTCAGGCACAGCGCCCCGGCATCCGCCGTCACATTGGGACGGCTTTCATAGATCACGCCGATCACGCCCAAAGGCGTTGCCACCCGCTGAATATGCAGACCATTCGGGCGGTCCCATTCGGCCAGAACCCGCCCCACCGGATCGCGCTGTTCGGCCACAGCGCGCAGGCCATCAACGATGCCGCGCAGGCGGGTTTCGTTCAGCATCAGGCGGTCCATCATGGCGGGGCTTAGCCCCTTTTCCTCGCCGTAAGCCAGATCCATGACATTGGCGTCAAGGATTTCTTGCCGACGCTCCCAGACCGCATAGGCCGCCGACACCAGCGCCGCCGACTTGCGTTCGGACGAGGCATAGGCCAATTCCGCCGCCGCCGCCCGCGCCCGGGTGCCAATCTCGGTCATCATCCGCGCACTATCTTCAGGCATTCATCTGTTCCCAAATATCCCGGGGTTTCGGGGCAGCGCCCCGGCCGCCGGCCCCGTCAAACCACCATATCATCGCGGTGTACCAGCGCTGCGCGGCCCGGATAGCCCAAGATCCCCTCGATCTCGCCCGACCGATGTCCGGCAATCGCCCGCGCCTCGGCCAGGGTATAGCGCACCAGACCCTTGCCCAGAACCACCCCCGCCGGATCAAGGATCGCCACTGGATCACCGCGCCCAAACGCGCCGGTGACCGCCGTTACCCCGGCGGGTAACAGCGACTTTCCGGCCTTCAGCGCGGTCACAGCCCCGGCATCCAGCCGCAACTCGCCGCGCGGTTTCATCGCGTTGATCCAACGTTTGCGCGCCTGCTGCGGATCGCCCTTGGCGATGAACCAGGTCCGCGCCGCGCCGCCCGCCAGCGCCTGCAAGGGGCGCAGCACCGATCCTTCCATGATCGCCATCGCACAGCCACCCGCCACCGCAATCTTGGCCGCCAGCAGCTT
>JANNBI010000391.1:0-3382 GCA_031385345.1 Paracoccaceae bacterium
TTTCTGATGTTCGACGGCTTTCCCATGGCCTGCCTGACCTCGGCCATCGAACCCCTGCGCGCCGCGAACGAGATCATGGGCCAGCGCCATTTCACCTGGGTGCTGGTGGCCGAAACCGCCGCTCCGGTCCGCTCCTCGGCCGAGGTGCGGTTTGAACCTGACACCACCTTGGCTGATTGTGGCCCGCTGGATCAGTTGTTTCTGCTGGCCCCGCCCACTGCGCAGTTCACCGACCCCCGCCGCAGCCCCGCCCGGTTGCGCTGGTTGGACCGCACCGGCACCACCTTGGGCGCGTTTTCCGGTGGCATCTTCCCCCTCGCCCGCGCCGGATTGATGGAGGGGCACGGCTGTTCCGTCCATTGGTGCTATGACGCCGCTTTCAAATCCGAATTTCCCAAAGTGCAGGCGTCAGAGGCCGCCATCCTGCGCGAAGGCCGCCGCACCACGGTTTCGGGCGCCGGCGCGGTGTTCGACCTGATGCTGATCCTGATTGAGGACCGCCTTGGCCGCGCCTGCCGGACCGAGGTCGCCTGCTGGTTCCAGCACCCCTTTGTGCGCGACGAATCCGCCCGTCAAAAGGTGCCCGTCGCCAAGGGGGCCGGCACCAATGACGCCCTGCCGCCGCCGATCCGTCAGGCCATCACCCTGTTTGACGCCCATATCGAAGATCCCCTGCGCATTCCCGATGTTGCCGCCGCCGTGGATATGTCCGAACGCCATTTTGAGCGACTGTTCAAACGCGAAACCGGCCAAAGTCCGCTGCGTTACTATCGCCTGTTGCGCCTGTCCAAGGCCCGCCAGCGCGTGCTGTATTCCAATGACAAGCTGTCCGATATCGCCACCGCTGTCGGCTATACCCGATCGGCCCCGATGGCCCGCCACTATGCCGAGGCGTTTGGCGTCACCCCCCAGGCCGAACGCCGCCTGTCCGCCGGTCTGCGCGGCATGACCGGGGCGGTCGCGGCGGAATAGCCCCGCTTCTGTCCAATTTGATTTTAATAGAATTGGACCGCGCCTGCCTGCCCCTGGGCAGGCGCGACAGCCGCGCCAACCCCAGGCAGCCGCGCTCCAATTCGCCCAACGGTTCGGAATGGCTGCCCCCCCTTGGCCTTCGCCGTCCCGGCTTCAGCCAACGCGCCGAAAAACGCTCTGCCAGAGCGTTTTCAGATCGGCTCGGAAAGGCCCTACCCCTGCGCCGCCAAAACCCCGATCCCGGCAAAGACCACCGCGACCCCGATCCATTGCGCCCGCGCCACCGTCTCTCCCAGAAACCGCCAGGCCAGCAGGATCGTAATCACCCCGAAAAGTGAGGAGGTGATGGCGGCATATTCCGCGCTTGGCAGCCCGCCCGCCACGATCACCAACCCCAGCGCCAGCGCATCCAGCACCCCCATCAGCGCCAGCACCGGTACCTGACCGCGCACCGATGCCATCCCGCTGCGCGTCGCCAGAACCAGCCCCCCGACCGCCAGCAAGGTAACAATCCGGGTGATCAGCACCACCGCCCCCTCCGCCCCGCTGGCCGAGGCGACATGCCCAAAGGCAAAGGTCGTGGCAAATCCCACAGCCCCCAGCACCGCCCAGCCAATCGCGCGCGCCAGCGGCCCCTGCACCGCCCCTTCTTCCTTGCCGCTTAACGCGACCACGGCGATCCCTGCGACAATGGCCAGCACCGCCAAAGCCTCCAGCCCGCTGACGAGCTTGCCCTGCGCCGCGGCAATGATCAGCGAGATCATCGGATAGGCCCCCAGAATCGGGGCCACAATCCGCACCGGGGCCAGTTGAAACGCCTTGTACAACCCAACCCCCCCAGCCGCATAAGCCAGACCTGATGCCGCACAGAACCACAGCGCGCGCGGGGTGATCTGCCCCAACCCGCCCCAGATCGACACCGGCACCAGCAGCGCCGCCACGCCCGACGCCATCACCACCAGCAGCATCGGCAAAACTTGCCCCCCCTGCGACAGCCGCCGCACCAGCAGATCATGCACCGCCCAGATCACCGCCGCCGCCAATCCCAGACTTAACGCCAGCATTTTGTCGCCCCGTCCCATCCTGCCGCTTGTGCCAATGATCTGCCCCCGCTATTCTTCTCAATTAATAAGTTTAACTTAAATGAAACGCGGCGGAAAGGGTTCCCCATGCTTGACACCGCCTATCCCCGCGTCCTGCCCGGCCCGCCGCGCCCCAGCCGCATCCTTGCGCCGCGCGATCTGGCGGGTCATCTGGGCCGCGAACGCCAGACCATTCCGGGCGGCGGGGCATGGCTGTTGCAACTGGGGCAGGGCGACCTGATCACCCTGTTCAACGACGAGGGTGGACAACCCGCCGAACTGATCGCCGCACACCCGGATGGCCGGATCGACGCGGGCATTCTGGGCCACGCGCCCAATTTCGACGCCTCGGGCCTGAAATCCATGCTCGCCCATCCCTTCGCCCCCGGTCTTGCCAGGCTGCGCGCCGGACTGGCAAAGCGTGGCATCGACCTTGCCCGCGCCGGGGCCATCCGTCTTTGGGACATGGAAACCCCGGCGCGCAGCAGCCAATCCTTCACCGCAACCGCCCCCGGCTGGCTGATCGTTGCCGCCCCCGGCCTGCCCATGGCCCCCGCTGACCAGACCACCGCCACCCCGATCACCGTTGAAATCACCCGTGCCAAACCTCGCCTGATTGGCAAATATGACCTTCCCGACCCGCTGGCCGATCCGATCCTTGACCTGCGCGTCCGCAGCGCCACCGCCGAATCCTATTTCGTCAAAGCGGGCGATTACATCCAGATCCTGGATGTCGATGGCCGACAATGCACCGATTTCCAATGCTTTGACGCGCGCAAACTGGACCGGGGAATTCAGGCTCCGCTGGACGTGACCACCTCGCGCACCTTGATGGGCCACGCCTATTCCATGCCCGGCCTGCATTCGAAATACTACGATCACGACTGGCTGCCCTTGGTTGAGGTGGTGCAGGACACCGTGGGCCGCCACGACGCCTTTGCCATGGCCTGTGCCGCGAAATATTACGACGACATCGGTTATCCCGGCCACGTCAACTGCTCTGACAATTTTAATGCCGCGCTGGCCAAACACGGCGTCGATCCCCGTCCCGGCTGGATGGCGGTCAACCTGTTCTTCAACACCAATATCGACGCGCACGGCGTGCTGATCAGTGACGAGCCTTGGTCCCGCCCCGGCGATTACGTCCTGTTCCGCGCGCTGACCGATCTGGTCTGCGTCAATTCCGCCTGCCCCGACGACACCTCGCCCGCCAACGGCTGGTATCTGTCCGACATCCACATCCGCACCTATTCCGGGGCCGAGACGGTCCAACGCTCCCTCGCCTATCGCCCGACCCCCGAAATGGAGCCGAGAATGACCAAAGAAAC
>JANNBI010000402.1:0-16230 GCA_031385345.1 Paracoccaceae bacterium
TGACACTTTGTTGGGCAAGGCGCGGCAGGTCGGGTTGACACGGCTGAACGTGCGCGCCTCGGACCTGTCGCACCGGTTTTTGACGCGGCGCGGTTGGGCTTTGGATGGCCGCGAAAGGCTGGAAGATGGCGGCGAAGTGTACCTTTTGTACCTCATGTCCTTGACCATGACCCCGGAATGACCAACGCCCCTACTCCGGCCCTGTGCCGCCCTGCCGCCTGGATGTGCCTGTGGCGGCGGATGGCGGCCGTGTCCGGTTTGAATGGTTGGCGGATCGCCTGATCCCTGCGCATTTGCGATATCAGCCCGATCCCCCTACTTTGGCCCCGACCAGACCGTGCCAAGATCCCGGAGAAACCCGATGACCAGTTATGACCCCGCCCAGGATGGCGCGCAGATGTCGTTTGACGGACGAATGTCTTATGGCGACTACCTGCATATCGACCGGCTGCTGACCAGCCAGCGCTTGCTGACCGGCGCGCATGACGAGATGCTGTTCATCATCCAGCACCAGACTTCGGAATTGTGGATGAAGCTGGCGCTGCACGAATTGGATGCCGCGCGCCGCGCCATTGCCGACGGGCGCGCCAGCGAGGCGTTTAAGATGCTGGCCCGGATCTCGCGGATCTTTGAGCAGTTGAATAACGCCTGGGACGTTTTGCGCACCATGACGCCGTCGGATTACACCACATTTCGCGAAGGTCTGGGCCAATCCTCGGGGTTTCAGTCCTGGCAGTACCGGCTGATCGAATTTTCGGTCGGCAACCGCAATCTGGCCATGCTGCGCCCCCATACCCATCGCCCCGACATTATGGCCATGCTGGAGAACGAACTCGCCCGGCCCAGCCTGTATGACGAGGCGCTGCGCCATCTGGCCCGTGCAGGATTGCCAATCCCGGATGAGGTGCTGAACCGCGATCTGCGCCAGACATGGACACCGAATGACGCGGTGCGGCAGGCTTGGGAAATCGTCTACCGCGACCCCAAACAGCATTGGGAAGCCTATGAGCTGGCCGAAAAGCTAGTGGATTTTGAAGATTACTTCCGGCGCTGGCGATTTAACCATGTCACGACAGTTGAACGGGTGATCGGGTTGAAACGTGGCACGGGGGGCACGGGCGGCGTGTCCTATCTGCGCCGGATGTTAGAGGTCGAACTTTTCCCCGAACTCTGGCATCTGCGCACCACTTTATAGGCATTTCCCGGCGCCAATTGGACAGGGCTTTGACCTTCGGGCTTGCGTTGACTAAGGTTACGCGAACCCGCCTTGCCCTTTTTTGGATATTGCCCAGATGCTTTCGTTGCGTTCCATTGCTTTTCCCGTAATCGCCAGTCTTTTCCTGACCGCCTGCGTGACCGATCCCTCGGGGACGGCTTTGATCCCGCAGGCCCCGCTTCTGACCAACGAGGCCGCTTATGCCCCGGTCATAGATGCCGGACTGAACGTGCCGGGCGTGCCGGTTGATCAGGTTCCAGCAGAATTCCAGCGTCAAAGCGTCGCCTTTGAAACCGATCAGGCCCCCGGCACGATCATCATCAACCCTGCCGCCAAGCAACTGTATTTTGTCACCGGACGCAATCAGGCGATCCGCTACGGCATTGCTGTGGGCAAGGCCGGGTTTCAATGGTCAGGCGAGGCGCTGATCACCGAACGCAAGACCTGGCCAACCTGGACCCCACCCGAAGAAATGATCGAGCGTAAGCCAGAGTTGCGCCAGTGGGAAAAGGGCATGCCGGGCGGCCTTGAAAACCCCCTCGGTGCGCGCGCGCTGTATCTGACAACCAACGGTGTCGATTATGGCTACCGGATTCATGGCACGCCGGAATGGTTCTCAATCGGGAAAAACGCGTCATCGGGCTGTATCCGGATGATCAACCAGGACGTGATGGATCTGTATGGTCGGGTTGGCGACGGTGCAAAAGTGATTGTTCTGAATGCGGATGGGTCGATGCCCAGCGGGCTGACCCTGCCGCCGCCGCAACCGAAAAAACCCAAACCTGTGGTTGATCCGACACCCGTGGTCGCACCCGTTGTTGTGCCGCCAGTCACGGATCTGCCGCCCTATGTCGGTGGACCTGCCGCTTTGCCGGCAGCAGTCCCGGCGTTCACGCCAGCCCCGGAGCCCCTTGCAACCATGCCAGCGGCCGCTGAGCCTGCGCCTTGCCTGATCACCAAAGCCGACGGGACATGCCTGTGTACGGTGCCTTTGATCGGCGGACTTTGCCCGATATTGTGAGCCGGCAAACCCGAATTCCACATCAAAAAGCCGCGCCTTCCAGCGCGGCTTTTTGAATTTCAAGCATCTGTTTACCCCAGAAACTTGTCGTAATCGCTGACCAGAAGATGGGTCGGGGCCACATCCTCGTCAATCTCGGCAAAGCGGCCGATCGGTTCACGAAAGATGTTGTCGGTCATGTCGTCGTTGACGGTCGATACCTCACCGATCAGCACGTCACCACCTTCGCCCCAGAACGCATGCCAGTCGCCGGGCATCAACGTGACGCTTTCCCCCGGTGCCAGCCGCAGTTTGTCGCCCGGCGCATAGGGCCGCGCGATCCCATCACAGCGCACCAAACCGCCCTTGTCCCAGGCAAAATTGCCCTTGTCGTCAGACCCGTAAAGCTCAACCACCAAGGTCGCCCCGCCCCGGTTGATGATATCCTCGGCCTTGATGACATGGGTATGCATCGGGGATAGCTGATCCTGCCGCGAGATCAGCAGTTTTTCGGCATAGCACATGCCGCCACCGCGCCGCAGATCGGACAGAAGGCCGTTGCGCAGGGTGAACAGGAACAGCCCCAACTCGTCAAATTTGCCCTGACCATAATCGGTGATGTCCCAACCGCAGCGCCCGTCAATCACGCGTTGTGCTGTGGGCTTTTTCGCCTTGAACTCTGCCGGGGACCAGTTGGCAAAGGGCGGCAGGACAAAACCGTAGTGACGGATCAGATCATCCGCTGCGGCCATGATGTCATTGATGCGCGAACGTTTCATGAAAAGTCCCTTCAAAGGCTGGAAAATGGCGATTTCGCCTGACTATAACGTTTCAGGTCACCGCAACAAGCCCCGAACCATGCCACGCACGGGCCTAAACGCGGGTGGCCCATCCGCGCACGGCGTCGCCAAAGGCATTGAACAGCGGACGCGAAACCGGGTCATGGGCTGCGTTCCATTCGGGGTGCCACTGGACCGCCAGGGTAAAGCCGGGGGCGTCTTTCACATAGATCGCCTCGGGTGTGCCGTCATCGGCAAAACCGTCGATCACCACACGCGGCCCCGGTTCCAGGATACCTTGACCGTGCAGACTGTTGGTGCGCACCACCTCTGCCCCCAGAAGATGATGAAACACCCCACCCGGGGTAAAGCGCACGTCGTGGCGATGGGCGAATTGTTCCGAGATATCGACATCGCGCGGCATGCGGTGGTTCATCCGGCCCGGAATATCGCGGATTTCGGGGTGAAGGGTGCCGCCCATCGCCACGTTCAACTCCTGAAACCCCCGACAGATGCCCAGAAACGGCTGCCCACGCTCCACGCAGGCGCGCAGAATTCCCAAGGCAACGGCATCGCGGCCCCGGTCGAATTCGCCGTAGGCCGGAGTTTCCTCATGCCCGTATTCCGAGGGATGGACATTGGGCTGACCGCCGGTCAACAAAAAGCCGTCACAAGCCTCCAGCAGATCGGCCACCGAAACCGAGGCGCTGCCGGGCACAATCAACGGCAGACAGCCCGCCACCTCTGCCACTGCCGCCGTGTTGATCACGCCCGACGCATGGATCGCATAGCGGTCGTTCATCAGATAATGGTTGCCGATCACCCCAACCACGGGTCGCTTTGTCTTGGACATTTGTGCAAGCCCTGCCTTCGAATTAATTCGATCATAGACCCGCGCCCCGCCAAGGAAAAGCGATATGCGGACCAAGATGCGGCGAAAATTGTCGTCCTTGGCACAGAAATCGGGCGAAAAACCCGCGATACAACCGCAAATGCCCGCGGGATCGCCAGAATGCCGAAGAACCACAACCTGATCGGCATCGGCTTTATGCTGGCGGCAATGGCAAGCCTGCCGATGATCGATGTGTTCGCCAAATATCTGGGGCAAATGGGTGTGCCGGTTATGCAGATCGTGTGGGCGAGGATGACTTTTGGCGCGGCCGTGACCCTGCCCTTCGCGCTGCAAGCCGCTGGGAGCGTCGCCTTGAGGCCGCAGCGACCGATCTTTCACCTGTTTCGCGCGAGTTTTCTGATATTGGCGACTTTCACCTTCTTTCTGTCGCTGAAATACCTGCCCATCGCGGATGCGCTGGCGATCTTCTTTGTCCAACCGCTGATCGTGGTGGTGCTGTCGGCGCTGGTCTTGGGCGAAAAGGTCGGGCCACGGCGGTGGGCGGCGGTTTTTGTGGGCTTCATCGGCACGATGATCATCATCCGCCCCGGGTTCGGCACGGTGAACCCCGGAACCTGGCTGGCGCTGGCGGCGGGCACGTCACTGGCCGTCTACTTTGTGATGACCCGGCGCATTTCCGGCAGCGCCAAGGCCATGGTGACCACGTTTCAAACCAATGCGATCGGCATGATCCTTGCCTCGCTGGCGATGCCTTTTGTCTGGGTCACGCCGACCGCGCAGCAATGGCTGATGTTTGTCGGGCTGGGTCTGGTGGCGACCATCGGCCATTTCATGATCGTGCGCGCCTATGATTTTGCCGAGGCGTCGCTGTTGGCCCCCTTCGCCTATACCGAGATGATCATGGCCACCGTTTTAGGCTGGTATTTCTTCGGTGATTTTCCGGACCGCGCCACCCTGATCGGCGTCACGGTCCTGATCGCAAGTGCATTGTATATTTCGTGGCGAGAGCGCGTGGTAAAGGGCGTCTAGGCCCCGGCGGCCCCTGCCACCACCAAAGTCGCCGCCTCCAGCGCGCCCCTGCCATGCGGGATGTCCAGTGCCTTGAGGCCCGCATCCATAACCGCCAAGGCACCCAGCGTCATATGCGCGTTGACATGACCCATATGGGCCACCCGCAAAAAGCCGTGATAGGCCGGATCATCGGGCGCGGCCATGCCCAGACCGATACCAAGGGTCACACCGGCCTTGTCCTCGCACCATTTGCGCAGTCGGGTGGCATGGGGCGCGCCAAAGCGGGCGGCGGTGACCGACCGGCCCCGGTCGGCGGCATTGGCGACGTTCAGCGCAATTGACGGATTGCCCGCGCCCCAAGCGTCAAAGGCGGCCCAGACGGTCTGCGCCAGCGCCTCATGTCGGGCCCAGACATGGGACAGACCCTCTTCATGCACGATCATCGTCAGGGCTTCACGCAGGGCGAACAGGTGGTGGGTGGGGGCCGTTCCGGCCCAATACTGCCAGAACTCGGAGGCATCGGCGCGCGGTGCCCAAGCCCAATAGGGCGTGCGCAAGTCCGATGCGGCGCAGGCCGCCCGCGCCTTTTCGGAAAACCAAATGAACCCCATGCCGGGCGGGGTCATCAACCCTTTCTGGCTGGCGGCAACGGTGACATCGACGCCCCATTCGTCCATCCGGTATTCGTCGCAGCCCAAAGACGCGATGCAATCGACCGCCAACAGCGCCGGATGCCCCGCCGCATCCATCGCCGCGCGCAAGGCCGCCACATCGGTGCGCACCGTCGAGGCCGTATCGACCTGAGTGGTCAGAACCGCCTTGATCTTGCCGGCCTTGTCCGCCCGCAAAGCCGCCTCAACCTTGGTGAAATCTGGCGCCGAGGATTTGCCGAAATCCAGCAGCTCTACCTCGATGCCCATCTGTTTGGCCCAACCCGCCCAGCCCAGACCAAATTGCCCGGTGGCAAGAACCAGCGCTTTATCGCCGCGCGAAAACAGGTTGGCATTGGCCGCCTCCCAGATCGCATGGCCATTGCCGATATAGGCGGCGACGTTTTGCGTCGTGCCCGCCACCGCCCGCAGATCCGGCCAAAGAGAAGCGGTCAGATCATGCAGCGCGCCCTCGTAAATATTGGGCGATCCCCGGTGCATGGCGTTCAAAACGCGGTCGGGCATGGTAGAGGGGCCGGGAATTGCCAAATAGCTGCGACCGTTCGAAAGTGACATAAATCCGTGCCTTTCAATGTTCCAAGAGCATGGCTAGCCCGCCCCAAGGGCATCGTCAACCAAGCGTCCGGCACCCCGACACCTTGCCAGCACCTCTTAGGGGCGATAGACGAAAGGCCAGCGCTTCAGGAGCCGAGCCTTGCCCGACAGCCCCGCAAAACCACGCTTTTTTGCCCGCTATTGGCGCGACTATTTGCGGCGGCAATGGGCTTCGCTGATCCTCGTTTTTGTGCTTTTGGGGATAGACGGTGCCACGATGGGGGTGGTCAGCAAACTGATCCAGCCCCTGTTTGACAAGGTTTTCGTCCCCGGCGGTCAATCTGCCATCCTTTGGGTCGGGCTGACGTTTCTGGGCCTGTTCGTATTGCGCGCCATCGTCTCATCCGCCGCGCGGACGCTGACGGCGAATGTCACCCAAAGGGTTGCAGCGCTGACCCAAAGCGACATGCTGAAGCATATCCTGAAACTGGACATGGCGTTTTTCCAGTCGCATCCGCCCGGGATCCTGATCGAACGGGTGCAGGGCGATACCTTGGCCGCGCAGGGGATCTGGTCCGCCTTGCTGGCGGGTCTGGGCCGTGACGGGTTCGGGGTGCTGATCCTTATCGGCGTGGCCTTGTCGGTGGATGTGCGTTGGACCTTGGTCACTTTGGTCGGCCTGCCGCTGCTGATGCTGCCGATTTTGGCCATCCAAGGCTACATCCGGCGCAAGGCCATCCAGCTGCGCACCCAAGCCGGATTGCGCGCCACGCGGCTGGACGAAATATTTCACGGCATTCAGGCGGTCAAATTGAACCGGCTGGAGGATCAGCAATCCACGCGTTTCGCCCAAGTCCTGCGCACCATTCGCCGGGCCGAAGTGAAGCTGGCCCTAAGTCGGTCCTTGGTGCCGGGATTGCTGGATGTGTCCACCGGTCTGGGGTTTTTCTGCGTGCTGATGGTGGCTGGCCCCGATGTCGCCTCTGGCGAGCGGACGGCAGGAGAGTTCATGTCATTCTTCACCGCCGTTGCCCTGATTTTTCAGCCCTTGCGCCGATTGGGGGAGTTGTCGGGCAGTTGGCAGGTCGCCTCCGCCAGTCTGGAACGGATCTATGCGCTGATCGACCACACCATTGCCAATCCCCGGCCGGCTGCCGCCCCGGATACCCCGCGCCCTGATGCCAATGGCGATCTGGTGTTCGACCGGGTCAGTTTTGCCCATGGCGACCGTCCGGTTCTGCGAGAGGTCAGCCTTACCGCCAAGGCGGGCCGCACGACCGCGCTGGTTGGTGCCTCTGGCGCAGGAAAATCCACGATATTTCACCTGTTGACCGGGCTTTATGACCCGGATCAGGGCCAGATCCGGCTGGGCGACACCTCGCTGACCAGTTTGCCGATCGCTGACCAGCGCGCGCTGTTTTCCACCGTCACGCAGGATTCGTCGCTGTTTGACGAGACTTTGCGCGAAAACGTGTTGCCCGGGGCCACAGCGCAGGACGAAGCCCGCCTGCACCGCGCGCTGGAACTGGCCCATGTCACCGAGTTTCTGCCGCGTTTGGCGCAGGGACTGGACACGCCGGTGGGGCCGCGCGGATCGGCCTTGTCCGGCGGTCAGCGCCAGCGTGTCGCGATTGCCCGCGCCTTGGTGCAATCCGCCCCGATCCTGCTGCTGGACGAGGCGACCTCGGCCCTTGATACCCAGTCCGAGGCGGCGGTGGCCGATGCCCTTCGGCAAGGCGGGATTGGCCGCACGACGCTGGTCATCGCACACCGTCTGTCAACCATTCGCGACGCCGATCATATCGTGGTGTTGGATCATGGCCGCGTGGTCGAAGAAGGAACCCACGAGGCGCTTCTTGCGCAGGCGGGTCTTTATGCCAATCTGTACGGCATGCAATTCAAGGACTGACGCGCCGATGATCCCGGAACCCTGCCCCGACCGTGTGGTCAATGCCCTGACCGGCACTGACGCTTTGACCTTTCTGCAAGGGCTGGTGTCCAATGACCTGCGCCCGCTTACCGATGCGGATGGGCTGATCTGGACCGGGCTTTTGACCCCGCAAGGCAAGTATCTGGCCGATTTCTTTGTCGGGCGGATCCAGGGCCAACTGTTTCTGGATCTGCCCGCCAGCATTGCAGCGACAACGCTGGCACGTCTGTCCATGTACAAACTGCGTGCCGATGTGCAGTTCGCCCGCCTGGATTGGCCCGTCGGGCGCGGTTTGGGGGTCGGTCCCGCCAACAGCTTGCCCGACCCGCGCCATCCCTCCCTTGGCTGGCGCAGCTACGGCTTGCCTTCGGGCGATACCCTGACCGACTGGGACGCGCTGCGCGTGGCGCATGTCATTCCTGAAACCGGGACCGAATTGATTGCCAATGACAGCTATCTGCTGGAATGCGGGTTTGAACGGCTGCACGGCGTGGATTTCCGCAAGGGCTGCTATGTGGGTCAGGAAGTGACCGCCCGGATGAAGCACAAGACAGAGTTGCGCAAAGGTCTGGTGCAGGTGCGGATCATCGGGGCGGCCCCGGTTGGCACCGCGATCACCGCAATGGGCAAAGAGGTGGGCACGTTGTTCACCCAATCCGGGGACCGTGCGATTGCCTATCTGCGTTTTGACCGGGCCTTGGGGACCATGCAGGCTGATACCGCGACCGTGGAATGGGATGGGGCAGAGGTCTGACCCCTGCCCCTCATTGTCGTGGCTGCCGTTTCAGGCGCGTTCGGAATATTCCATCGTCTCGGTGTTCACGATGATCAACTCGTCCTGACCAATGAACGGCGGCACCATCACGCGCACACCGTTTTCCAGAATGGCCGGCTTGTTGGTTTTCGTGGCCGTCGCACCGTTCATCACCGGCTCCGTCTCGGCCACCTTGCAGGTCACCTTTTGCGGGATGCGCACCGACAGCGCCTCGTCTCCGAAATACAGCATCGTGGCGGTCATGCCATCTTGCAGGAAGGGCCGGCGGTCACCCAGCAACTCGGCGTCAATTTCGACCTGCTCATAGGTTTCGGCATCCATGAACACCAAACGCCCGTCGCTTTCGTACAGAAACTGCTGGTCCTTGTTTTCCAGCGTAACCTCTTCGACCTTGTCCTCCGATCGGAACCGCTCGTTCAACTTGCGGCCATCGCGCAGGTTTTTCAACTCTACCTGGGCAAAGGCACCGCCTTTGCCGGGCTTGACATGGTTCACCTTGACCGAGGCCCAAAGCCCCCCGTCATGTTCGATGATGGTTCCCGGGCGGATCGTAACGGCGGTGATCTTGGGCATTGTGTCGAAACCCTGGCAAAAGCTTGAAGAATTGATTAAAGCCCCTATATCTGGTCGGTAGGCGGCGAACAAGCCAACTAAATGATGTAAGGGATCTTTGCAGCTATGCGCCTATTGCATGGCAGTCATGCCAAAAATGCTTCCCCGAATCATCCGGCAGCCGTTAGAAGCACAAGACGCAAAGAAGGCAATACCAAGATTAGAGGCCCATATGCTCGACTCCGTTGACAGCACTGCATTCAATTTCGAACAAGGCCAGCGCGCCCGCAAACTTTTTGCGGCAGTTGTTCTGGCGGCCCTGGACGATGCCATTGCAGATGACAAGAAATACGGCAACGGGCCGGAGCAGATCGCACGTTGGGCGCGGTCGCGTGATGGGCGGGAAGTGCTGTCCTGCGCTGGAATCGACCCGAACGAACGTGTCGTCAAAGGATTGATGGAGTTTGTGTCAAAAGGCGTGCGCACTTCGGTCGCCCTTAGCCGTGAAGAGTCCGAGCGTCGCCACGCGCTGGAGCAGGAACAGGCCGAAGCGGCCTGAAACTCAGGTCATCCGTGATGTAAAAAACGCGCCCATCGGGCGCGTTTTGCATTTCAGGACCAAGTGTCTTGTTACTCGAAATCGTGCAAAGACAGGGCGCGCGCCACCTCGACCCGGACCAGTTTACGCACGTTGCGCGTGATCCTTTCGCCCAAAGCGCCTTGCAACTCTTGCCGGATCAGGTCGCGCACCAGATCGCGCAACACGGTTTCGTCAAACTGCACATCATGGGCGAACAGCGACGGTTCAGCCCTGTCGTCAATGTCGGTTTCCGCCCCAAGATCAGCGGCTTGCGCGGACAGTCCGGCAATAACCTCTGCCTCGGCAAGGTCCACCCAATCGGGATCGGCGTCAGCAGAACTGTCGAGGGCGTCCAGATAATTCGTGTCCCCGGTGTCCTCTATGTCGGCGGGGCCATCCTGCGCCCAACCCTCGTCGTCCTGCGCCGGCGGTGCGGTGGGTTGCAGAACCTCGCCCTCATACTCCGCGGGATCGGCCACAACGCCCTTTGGCGGCCAAGGGCTTAGACCCTGTGTGGCACCGTTCTGGCGGCTTTGAAACACAAACCCGTCAATTCTGCGCACGTCCTGATCGTCGTCCTCATCATCGGGTTCAACGTTCCAGGCCATCGGCGCCGAAGCAACCTGCGGTTCCGGATCACCGGTTTCCCCTTCGAACACCGCCGAGCCACCCAAGGCATCGGCAACCAAAGTGACCACCGCACTTTTGCGGTCCGGTGCGGCCACGATGGGCCCCGCCGAGGAGACAACGCGCAGCGCCGGCGTCAGAATCAGCTTTTCATCAGGCTCAACACGAACCACGCGCGCCAGCGGACGCAGTTCTTCAGACACCAGTCTGCGGATAGACGACAGAACGTCTTCAATCTCGCCTGCGCTCATCGGTTCCGACATGGTGTCCTGTGGGCTTTCCAGCGTTCTTGCTCGGGCCTGTTGGCCTGTTTTTTTTAGTCTAATCCGGCGAAGGCCATCAGACAAGGAAATGTCGTGCGAGGGTTAAGATCGGATCAATTTCCAATGGTCTTAAGGATCCGGTCCAGCGCCTCACCCTGCTTGGAATGGGCGGGGGCGTTCTTGACCGCGTTGTAATAGGCCTCAACGTCATAGGTCGGCACGCCCAGGTTCAGATGATCCACCGTCAGCAGACCCATGGTGGACAGCAGCTGATAGATCCCGACATACAGGTTCGCCTCGGCTTGCAGACGGGCAAAGCGGGCGTCCAGCAGATCCTGTTCGGCGTCCAGAACGTCAAGCGTGGTGCGCGCACCCAGTTCCGCCTCTTCTTTCACGCCGTTGAACGCCGCCTGCGCCGCACGGACCTGCGTTTCACCCGACTGGATATTCGCTGACGACACCGAGATATTGGACCACGCCCGCCCGACGTTTTCGGTCAGGATCACCGCCGTCTGATGCAGGGCAGACCGGGTGCGTTCATTATTGGCAATCGCTTCACGCAGGGCGCTGGCTTTTTGACCGCCGGCATAGATGGTCTGGCTCATCTGCAAGGTCAGGGACTGCGCCAGCGAGGATTCTTCGCCGTCTTGATAGGTGGCGTTCAGCCCCGCACGGCCGGAAATCGTGGGGTCAAAGTTGGCCTTGGCCAATGCCACCTGCAACTCGGCCGAGGTGACCTGATGTTGTGCCTGCAAAAGCGATGGGTGGGACCGCAGCGCAATCGCGCGGGCCTCTTCGATCGACTTGGGCAAGGCGGGTGCTTTGGGCAGGCCCGACAGATTGCCGGGATAATGACCAACGGCGGACAAATAGCTTTCGCGCGCCAGATCGTAAGACCCACGCGCGCCCTGCTCGGAAGCTTGGGCAGAGGCAAGACGCGCCTCTGCCAAGGCCACGTCGGTGCGGGTGGCTTCGCCCACGTCAAAGCGGTCCTTGGCGGCGCGCAGTTCCTGACCTATCAGGCGCACGTTGGATTGACGTAGGGCCAAGGTTTCGGCTTGCAGGCGCACGTCGACATAGGCCTCCACCGCAGCCAAAAGCACGTCCTGTTCAATCGCCACCAGCGCCTGACGGGTTGCAAAGACGCTTTCCTTGGCAAGGTTGATGCCCAGATCGCCGCGCCCGAAATCATAGACGTTCATCGAGGCGGTCAGTCCCAACGACTGCTGGAAATCCTGCGTAAACCCCGAAGACGAAAAGATGCTGTTGCTGCGCGACCGCTGAAGGTTGAACTGGGTGGTGTATTCGATCACCGGGCGCAACGCCCCGACCGCCTGTGCCACGCCTTCATCGGCGGCCCGAAGGATTGCCTGATTTTGTTCAATCAGATTGGACTCACGGTAGGCCGAGATCAGCGCATCGGCCAAAGTTTCGGCCGAGGCAGTTGTCCCGATACCAAAGGCCAAACCACTCGCCAAAACCAGTTTGTAGAAACGCCGCATCCGCTGTCCTTCCAACCGCCCGTCCAGAAATTGGATCTAGGCACTATATTTACAGGGTAAAGCCCCGTTTGGCCGCAAAGGCCGACAAAACCGGAGCCGAGGCATTGAAAGCAAAGCGCCAAGACATCCCGCCGCCGTCCTTCGTGCCAATTTTCACCGTACCAAGGGCGCCTTGCATAAAAATCACCGCAATACGCCCGCCGTCTGCAAGTTGGGCCAAAACAAGCTCGCCCAACACTTCCACTCCGCCCTCAATAACGATGGCATCAAATTTTTCCGTCGCGGTTGCGGTCAGATCTCCCTGACGCACCTGCGCGCGCTTGGTACCGGACGCCGCCAGTTGGGACTGCGCTGCGGCGGCAAGGTCGCCGTCCTCCTCGACCCCGATGACCTGGCTGCAAAGTTCGGCAATCACCGCCGTGCCGTAGCCCAGCCCGCAGGCCAGATCCAGCACGCGGTCGGTTGGCTGAATGTCCAACGCTTCCAGCATCTTGGCCAAAGTACGTGCTTCCAGCACGACACGTCCCGGCGCCAGATCGACGTTGCCGCCCATATAGGCCGCCTCACGCAGGGCTAAGGGCACGTAGTCTTCGCGGGGAACAGACAGCATGGCGGCGATGATCGGAAACTTGGTGACATCCGAGGGACGCACCTGAGTGTCCACCATCATGATGCGACGGGCAGAAAAATCAGTCATGCCAAACTCTTTGGTCCAGTTTCGGTCGCGACTGTCTTGCCACAAAGCCAAAGGCGGGGCAACGCCTGACGGCAGAATATCCCTTTGCTGACTGGCCCGACTACATCTTTGCCCAAATCGCACAGGGATTGGCGTTTTCTTAATCCTTCGGCGCAAATCTGGGGCTGCACGGAAGGAGAACCGCCATGCCCCCTAAACCGCCCAAACTCGAACTCGCCGAAATCCACGCCCAGCAGCGCCAACTGCGACTGCGCGAAGCACAGGTTCTGGCGCGTCTTGCGGATGATACAGCGCAGTCACCAGTTGCCCCGCGTCCCGGCTGGCCCATGCAGCGCCTGCCGGAATGTCGGGCCACTTAGGTCATCGGCTGCGACAGGATCTGAACCTCACCCGGCGCGATCCGGGTATAAAAGCAACTGCGCCGATTGGTATGACAGGCCGGGCCAACCTGTTCGACCAGGGCAAGCAGACAGTCGCTGTCGCAGTCCATGCGCAATTCGACCAGCCGCTGCACGTGCCCCGAGGTTTCCCCTTTGACCCAAAAGCTGCTGCGTGATCGGGACCAATAGGTCACCCGACCGCTTTCGATGGTCCGCACCACCGCCTCGGGCGTCATCCAGGCCATCATCAGCACCTCTTTGGTCAGGTGATCCTGCGCGATGCAGGGGATCAGACCTTGGGCGTCGTAACGCAAAGTTGCAGGGTCAAAGGTCATGGCCACTCCTTGGCGGCGGCGCAGGCTGCGCCTATGGTGATGAAAAGGGGTGAACATGATCGACGCCGATCTCGTCAAGCTTTATTCGGGGCAAATCCTGCAATTGGCCGGATCCATCCCGCATTTGGGCCGGCTTGCCCAACCGAGCGGCAGCGCAAAACTCCGCTCGCCGGTCTGCGGATCGACGATCGGTGTAGATGTGGTCGTGGCTGATGGCCGGATTACCGACTTTGCCCAAGAGGTGCGGGCTTGCGCCTTGGGCCAAGCCGCAGCCTCGGTTCTGGGCCGGGTAGTGATTGGCCGCAACCGGGCGGAACTGGCGCAGGCGCGGGATGAGGTTACGGCCCTGCTGACAGCCAACGGTCCTGTCCCGCAGCCGCCCTTTGGTGGGTTCGAGGTTTTGCGCGCCGCAAAAGACTATAAGAACCGCCACGCCTCCATCCTTTTGGCGCTGAACGCCACGATTGCCGCGATGGATGCCAGCACCTAAAAAAACCGCCGCGCATCCGGTTTCGGATGGCGGCGGAAGTGGCGTGTCTATTCCCAGACCCCAGCAGGAGGACAACCTGGCGACGCCATTAAAACAGCGTCGGGGGGGAGGAAACGAAAGACCGCGGGCAGAACTCAGAAGGCGCCTGATGTGGACAGGCCCAGATAAAGAAGGAAAAACAACGTGATAACGCCAAGCGTGTCTTCGATCACATAGGACTCGGTTTTGGACAGGGCCTTGGTAACTTTGGCGAACATCGACTTGCTCCGTTGCTTTGTTCCTTTATTGTTCTCACATTGTTAACCCTATGTAAAGAACTTTATAAGAACATTTGTGAACAAACCGCTAACCGACCCGGATCAACTGCATCGCCCTTTCCTGATCCAGCAGCCACAGCAGATGACGCACCGCCAGACCGCGCGGGCTGGTCAGGTCCGGATCATCGCCCAAAAGGCGGCGCGCGTCGCTTTGGGCCACGGCCATCAGGCTGGCCTGCCGTTCCAGATCGGCCACGCGGAACCGGGGCAAACCCGATTGCGCCGTGCCTATCAGATCGCCGGCCCCACGGATCGCCAAATCCTCTTCGGAGATGCGAAACCCATCCTCAGTATCGCGGATCACCTTCAGCCGTCGCGTCGCACTTTCGCCCAAAGGGGCCTGATACACCAGTAGGCAGGTCGAATCCTCGCTGCCCCGACCGACCCGCCCGCGCAGCTGATGCAGCTGCGAAAGGCCGAAAATTTCGGCGCGCTCAATCACCATGATCGTGGCTTCGGGGACGTTGACCCCGACCTCGATCACCGTCGTGGCCACCAGAACCTTGATTTCGCCGCGCTGAAACCGTCGCATCACTGCGTCTTTTTCCAAGGGCGGCATCTGGCCATGAACCAGCCCAACCACATCCCCAAGTTCCGCGCGCAGGCTGGCAAAGCGGGTTTCAGCGCTGGTCAGATCGACAAATTCAGAGTCTTCAACCAAGGGGCAGACCCAATAGGCGCGCTTGCCCTCGGCGACGGCACGCGCCAGATGGGCAAAAACCTCAGCCACCCGAGTGTCCGAAATCATCGCCGTCTTGATCGGTTTTCGCCCCGGCGGCTTTTCATCCAGAACCGAGATGTCCATATCGCCGTAGCTGGCCAGCGCCAAGGACCGCGGAATCGGTGTGGCGGTCATCACCAGAACATCCGCCGCCGCGCCTTTTGCGCCCAGCTCCATTCGCTGCGCCACGCCAAATCGGTGTTGTTCATCCACCACCGCCAGCCGAAGATCGTGAAACTGCACGTCCTTTTGAAACACCGCATGGGTACCCAGCAGAATGTCGATCCGACCCGCCGCCAGATCCGCCAGCTTCGCCGCCCGGTCGCGGCCCTTGTCGCGCCCGGTCAGAATCTCCAACCGAACGCCCGCCGCCGTCGCAAAATCAACCAAACCTTCGTGATGTTGCCGCGCCAGAATCTCGGTCGGGGCCATCATCACCCCCTGCCCGCCGCCTTCGACCGCGATCAGCAGCGCCAGAAAGGCAACCAGCGTCTTGCCAGAGCCGACGTCGCCCTGCAAAAGCCGGTTCATTCGCGCGGGGTTTTCCATGTCCTTCGCAATCTGGATCACCGCCCGGATCTGTGCCGAGGTTGGCGCAAAAGGTAGCGATTTCAGCACCTTGTCGCGCAGATGACCGGTGCCGATCGTAGGCAAACCCTTGCCCTGCCGCAGGCTGGATCGGGCCAGGGCAAGGGTTATCTGATAGGCAAACAGCTCATCATAGGCCAGACGTTCGCGCGCGGGCGTCGTTGCGGCCAGATCGGCAGCGCCCTGCGGGGCATGGGCCGCGGCCAGTGCCGCCGCAAGTCCGGGCCAGCCTTCGCGGGTCAAAAGATGCGGGTCGATCCATTCGATCAAGGGTGGCAACCGTGTCAGCGCGGCGGCCCCGGCCTTGGCGATCTGGCGCTGCGTCACGCCCGCGCCCAACGGATAGACCGGTTCAAACTGCGGCAATTGCGCGGCATCCTCGACCCGCAGAACATGGTCGGGATGGGCC
>JANNBI010000427.1:0-4906 GCA_031385345.1 Paracoccaceae bacterium
AGCGAGGAGGCGCGCGTGGTCAGACCGCTGCCGATCTTGCCCGCATAGCCGACAGGTGCCGGATTGGGCGCAAAGATCGCTGTGACCGAAGCCGCGACATAGGCATCAGGCACCCAAGCCGCCGCCAGCCATGATCCTAGTGCGCGGCCCAGCGGATTGCGGGTCAACCGATACCAGGGGTCCAGATCGCCGGGCCAAGGCAAAGACGGCGACGAGATCAGCACCAGCGCAACAGGTCCGCCCTGCAACCCCCACTCCAACGCCAAAGACCCGCCATAGCTTTGCCCGACCACGATCGGCGCTGTGATGCCCAATTCGGTCGCCGCCGCCTTGATCAACGCTACTTGCGCGGCGATGCTGGGATCTGCGATCGCATCGGAATGGCCCAGACCAGGGCGATCAAAGGCGGTCACGCGGTAACGGGTCGCCAACGCGTCAAACATTCCAAAGTCAAAATCGCGGATATTGCCCGACGATCCGTGGATCAACACCAGATCGGGGCCAGACCCCGCTTGGCGGTAGTGCAGGCGGGTGCCGTCAACCGTGATGAACGCGCCCGTGGGGGGGAAATCGCGTAGCGCCGCCTGTGCGCGCGACGAGGCCCGCCAGACGGTGGCGGCGACGGCCACCAACACGACAAGCAAAAAGATGATCACGATCCGGCCCATAAACCCAAGGTAAGTCAGTTCCCCCATGCCGCAAGGCCGCAGGCCCCGTCAGGTGCCGATCAACGCGGCGTCAAATGGTGTGCCCTGATAGATCTCATTGACCCAATTGCCATAAAGCAGATGGGCGTGGCTGCGCCAGCGGTTCATCGGCGGCTTGGATGGATCGTCGCCGGGATAATAATTCATCGGCACGTTGATCGGGGTGCCCGCAGCAATATCGCGGTCATATTCCTGTTTCAACGTGTCGCTGTCGTATTCGAGATGGTTGATGATATACAGCGCACGGTGGCAGGGATCGGAAATCAGGCAGGGACCGGTCTGGTCCGAGGTCAGCAGCGTCGTCAGACCGGCGGCGTCGATATCGACCTGCCGGGTTTCGGTCCAGCGGCTGACGGGCATCACAAATTCATCCGAGAAACCGCGCAGAAAGGGTGAGGCCGGGGCAAGGTTGCGGTGTGACGCGCAGCCAAAAGCCTTGGCCGACAAGGGATGTTTCGGCACGCCGTGAAAGTGATAGGCCATCGCCATGCCGCCCCAGCAGACGCCAAAGGTGGAAAACACATGGGTCTGCGTCCAGTCCATCAGCCGGCGCAGTTCCGGCCAATAGGTCACCTCTTCGAATGGCAGATGTTCGATCGGCGCGCCGGTGATGATCAGCCCGTCGAATTTCTCGCCCGAGGCTTCAACCTCGGCAAAGGGGCGATAGAAGGTTTCCATATGCTCGGCGGCGGTGTTTTTGGTTTGATGCTCGCTCATCCGGATCAGGGACAGGTCGATCTGCAAGGGCGTCGCCCCAATCAACCGGGCGAACTGGGTTTCGGTCTGGATCTTTTTCGGCATCAGGTTCAGCAGGCCGATCCGCAGCGGACGGATGTCCTGATGCGCCGCCCGGTCCGGCGAAATCACCATGACACCTTCGTTCCGCAGAACGTCGAAGGCGGGCAGGGTTTCGGGCAAAGTGATGGGCATTTCAGACCTTTAGGGCAGGGTGAGTGTTCAGCGGCGATCAAGGGCAGCGGTGATCAGGTGGTCGAAGTCAGCGGCGCTGCGAACGCGGGCCACATCCTCGGCCGTCAGGGTCACGCCCCAGCGCGCCATGGCGGCATAGCGCGGCTGGCGGCTGTCCAGCAGCCTTGCATAGCCAAAGCGCAAAAAGGCATCGGGATCGACCGAGGCTTCGGATGCGCCGGAATGGGCCAGAAAATCCTGCCAGACCTGCATCAGAAACTCTGGGCGGTAATACATCGGCTTGGGCGCGCGGTCAAAGCGGCGGGCCAGTTCGGCCTTGTGATCTTCGGTTCCCTTGATCCAGACCAGCAGATGATGCGCGGCCAGCTCGCGCATCACGGGGTCGGAGGGATCATCAGCCTCCACCACCTCGCAGATCGACCCAGAAGTGTCGCAGACGAAATTCGGATAGCCATAGATGCTGGCCGCCCGGTCCATAAAGCGGGTGGTGTCCAGCATGGCGTTGATTTCGGCCTGCCGGTGCTGGGCCTGTCGGCGCTGATATTCGGCAAAGGCCAGCCCGCCCAGACCGGCATCTCCCGGTTTGCCCAGATAGGTGGACAGTGGTGCCAGATTGTCGAAGGTGATGTTCGACGCGATATAGACACTGTCGGACAACAGCAATTCGCGCAGCAAGGGCACTTTCATCGCCTCGCGCTTGAAATTGTCCGCGATGAATTCGTTCATATATCGGGTGCCGATGCGGTAATCGACCGAGTAATGAAACCAGCCGCCCGCCTCGCGCAGCATCGAGGCGAGGGTGGTCTTGCCCAAGCCCGACATGCCGAACAGCAGCACACGTTTTTCGCCGGATGCGGCATAGGCGGCGCTGGTGAGATACAAGGGTTGCGGCAGCATGGCGTCACCTTCGGTTGCTATCCCCTGACTAGCGCAAAAGAAAAAGCCCCGCCAGCGGGGGCGGGGCTTTCTTCTGCAAGCGTGGCGATCAGAACCGGAAGGCGACCTTGACCCCGGCCCCGATGGCGGTGTTGTCGGAAAAGACGCCGCCAAGGTCTTCCGTGGTCGCATCGCCCAGCCAGATGTAGCGAACACCGGCCGAGATTTCCATGCTGCCGCTGGTGTACTTGCCGCCGATGCCGACCGAGGTCTGACCATCCGTCGGTGCCAGGTTCGACGCCAGGCCGCCCTGCTTCGCCTCATGCCCCAGGCTGATGGAGCCTGAGAAGCTGTCCGAGAATTTGCGGCCAACGCCAAGGGAATAGGTGAACACGTCCTTGTCGTAGTCGATCAGCGTCCCAGCTGCCGTGTCAACGATGCTTGCTTCGGTCCAGTCCGCCCAGCGGATCGACCCGAACAACAGCGTGTTCGCCGCAATGCCGCTTTGCGCTTCAAGGTTGATCGACTGCGGCATGTCTGCAACCGCGTCCCCGACCGTACCATCCAGTTCAAAATGAGTGGCCGAGGAATAGGTCAGCGCGACACGCAACGCGATTTCAGGCTTTTCAAACGCCGCACCGACCACATAGCCCAGATCCGTGCCCGAGGCATAGGTAGAGCTGTAGGGGGCCGGGAAAACCGTGGTGAAATCGCCCGAGGCCGTGATGTGGCGCAGACCGGCATGAACCGAGAAGGCGTCATTGATTTTGAACCGCCCCAGCGCGGTCAGCCCAACAGTGTCCATGTGGGCGGAACTGCCGTTCAGCGGATAGCCCGCCGTGGTGTATTCCACCGCCGCCCCAAAGGGCTGATCCATGATCATCGCCACGGAAAACTTCGGGCTCAGATCGGTTTTGAAGGCCAATCCGGCCACGGTGTAATTCGGGGCTACTGGACCCGAAGAAACCACCCCGGAAAAGACCCCGCTGACCGTCGGCATGATCGAGCCATAGCTCAACTCGGCAAAGCCGCCGGCTTCAAACAGCGCGGCAATGCTTTGGCCGGACCGGTCCAGACCGCCCGCATAGGCAGAAGTCGTGGTAAGTGCCAACGCTGTCAGCGTGGTCAACGTGTATTTCATGGTTTTCCCCGTTCGATTTATCCCCATCCCCGTCTTGAGCGCGCGGTAGGGTGATTTGACTGATGGTGAACGCTAGTCTGCTCAAAGCGATTTGGTCAATCAAGACGCCGCGTCACAAGGCCGCAATTTCGGGCAAAAGTGATTTGGGCAAGAGTTGGGCAAACGCGCGCCTTGGCGCACGGCGTTGCCCTGACGGCACGCAAAGGGAAAACGTCGGGGTCACAAGCTGCGCCTGCGCCGCAGCCTGCGCGCAATCGGACAAATCGGTCCCCCAACCGCGAGCCCGCTTGTTTTCCATCCCTCTTGCGTTCAAATTTGGATTCTTGGTTCCGATTGGATGGTCCGCATGTCCGAGAAAATCTTCCGCCCCGGCGATGGCCGCGTCAGCTTTGGCGAGTTGTTCTATGATCTGGTCTTTGTCTTTGCGATCACCCAGATCAGCCACTTCTTCTTGAAACATTTCACGATGACCGGGGCGCTTCAGACCGGCTTTCTGTTTCTGGCGGTCTGGTGGGTCTGGATCTATTCGACCTGGGTTATGAACTATCTGAACCCCGACAACCTGAAGGTGCGGCTGTTGTTGTTCGCCATGATGATCGGCGGGCTGTTCATGTCGATGGCCCTTCCCGAAGCCTTTGGTGATAGGGGCGCGGTTTTCGGCATCGCCTTCGCGATTGTGCAGGTCGGGCGGTCGGTGTTTGTGCTGCTCAATTCGACGGCTTATCCGACAATGCATCTGACCTATCAGCGGATCACATCCTGGGTGGGGTTATCGGGGATCTTCTGGGTCTGGGGCGGTTTTGCCGATCCGGCAGACCGGGTATGGCTGTGGGTGCTGGCCTTGGGGATCGAATTGATGGCCCCGATCCTGCGCTATCCGGTGCCGGGTCTGGGCCGAAGTTCAACTGCTGACTGGACCATCCATGGCGGCCACATGGCCGAGCGGTGCGGTCTGTTCGTCATCATCTGTCTGGGCGAGACGCTGCTGGTGTCCGGCGCCACCTTTGCCGAGATGGAATGGGACGCGCCGGGGGTTGTGGCCTTTGCCTCGGCGGTTCTGGGGGCGATTGCGATGTGGTGGGTCTATTTCCACGTCGGCCACAAGCGCGGCACGCATCACATCGAACATTCGGCCAATCCGGGCGCTTTGGGTCGTCTGGCATTTACCTATCTGCATATTCCCATCGTGGCGGGGGTGGTTCTGGGGGCGGTTGGTTCGGAACTGACCATTGCCCATCCGCTGCACCACGCC
>JANNBI010000449.1:0-4386 GCA_031385345.1 Paracoccaceae bacterium
CGCCGTCGCATTTCCGCTGGCGCCGCCGTGATCTTGCCACCCGCGCCGCGATCGGGCCGGAACGCATCCTGCCGGAATGGTGGTTCGACATGCCCGACTGGCGCAACGGCCCGCGCGATTACTGGCGGATCGAGGCTGAGACCGGCGAGCGACTGTGGATGTATTTCGCCCATGGCGCGGACAAGACCGGCGGCTGGTTCTGTCATGGACAATATTGACCAACGCCGCGCGGGCGGACCCGGATTGGGGGTTTTCCACCCCCAAACGCGTTTGTTCCAAACGCTGCCCCCGAGGATATTTGGATCAAGATGAAGGCCAAAGCGCCGGAAAGCCCTTCATCTTGATCGAAATATCCCGGGGGGCATGGCCGCAAGGCCGTGCGGGGCCGCGCCCCATCTTTTACCCCGGTCAGGGGCGAACATTTCCAGCCTGGGACAGGCGCAAACGGTCCAGCAGATCGGTAGAGGCAAAGCCGTCCCCCACCAACCCCTGCGCCCGCTGATAGCCTTTGATGGCGTTCAGGGTGCGCGGGCCGACCCGGCCATCCACCCCGGCGGTCGAAAATCCGGCCACGGTCAGCTTTTGCTGCAATTCCATCCGCTCGGCCAGGGTCAGCACCCGCAAATCGCGCGGCCAGGGGTGTTGGAACGGCGCGCCACCGCGCAGCCGGTCCGCCAGATGACAGACCGCGATCACATAGGCATCGGCCAGATTGTAGGTTTCCACCGCGCCGAAATTGTCCAAGATCATCAAGGCCGGACCGCGATGGCCCGCGGGCAGCAAAAGCGAGGCCCATTGGTCGGCGGGCAGCGCGCGGCCATCCGCCCGGCTGATGCCTTGGGCCGCCCAGAAGTCCATCGGCTTTTGCGTGCGGTTGCCGGCCAGATCCCAGTCAAACCCCGGCGGAAGCACGATTTCATAGCCCCAGTCCTGCCCGGTTTTCCAGCCCGAGTCCTTCAGATAGGCGGCGGTTGACGCCAGTGCGTCGCCGGGATCTTCCCCCCACAGATTGCGCCGCCCGTCGCCGTCAAAATCCACCGCGATGTTCCAAAACGAGGTGGGCATGAACTGGGTATGCCCGGTCGCCCCCGCCCATGATCCGCGCAGATCGGTCAGATCGGCATCGCCTGATTGCAGCATCCGCAGGGTTTGCAGCAACTCGCCTTCGAAATACACGCCGCGCCGCCCGTCATAGGCGAGCGTGGCCAGCGCGCTTAGTGTCGGAATGTCGCCGCGGACCGCGCCGTAACTGCTTTCCAGCCCCCAGATCGCCACCACATAGGCGGCATCGACGCCATAAGCCGCTTCGATGCGGTCCAGAAGATCTTTGTGCTTTTTCATCGCCTTGCGCCCAAGGGCGATAAGATCCTCTGACACGGCGCGGTCCATATAGTCCCAGATCGCGCGGGTAAATTCATCCTGACGGCGGTCCTTGTCCACCACATCGGGCAGAAAGGTGATGCTGGCGAGGGCCGGGTCCAGCACCGGCGCGGAAATTCCGGCGGCCCGGGCGCGGGGTGCAAATTCGACCA
The DNA here is from genome assembly GCA_031385345.1 of Paracoccaceae bacterium. GTDB lineage: Bacteria > Pseudomonadota > Alphaproteobacteria > Rhodobacterales > Rhodobacteraceae > CAIYZT01. The sequence goes on from JANNBI010000449.1 coordinate 1,533, forward strand.
GCCAGTCGCGCAGGCCCTCGGCGGTTCCACGTTCACCCGGTGTAAAGCCCACGGATCCCTCCTGCGCCGCAGCGATGCCCGCCATCAGGGCCAAAGCGGCCAAAGCGCGGGTCACATGGTTCATCTATTTTCGCCGGCGCAGGACTTTGCGTTTCACCGCCCGATCCTTGGCCGCCGCCTTGCCGGGCTGGCGCGGTTGATAGCCGCCACGTTTAGCCCCGCGCCCGCCACCGGTGGGCAGGGGATTGCCGTCCAGCGTCAGCAGTTCCAGGGTCAGCCCCCCCGTCACCGGGATCGCTTCGACCAGTCGCACCACGACGCGCTGCCCCATGCCCAGCGTCACGCCAGTGTCCGACCCCATCAGGGTTTGGGTGGTTTCGTCGTAATGGAAAAACTCACGTCCGACCGACCGGATCGGGATCAGCCCATCGGCCCCGGTTTCATCCAGTTTGACGAACAGCCCAAACCGCTGCACCCCTGCGATGCGGCCCGAAAACTCTGCCCCGACACGGTCCGACAGATAGGCGGCAAGGTAGCGGTCGATGGTGTCACGTTCGGCCGCCATGGACCGGCGTTCGGCATCCGAAATCAGCTTGGCCGTGTCGTCCAGATGTTCCACGTCCCAAGGCGACAGACCGTCCTTGCCCCAGCCATGCCCAGCCACAAGGGCGCGGTGGACGATCAGGTCGGAATAACGCCGGATCGGAGAGGTGAAATGCGCGTAATTCTTCAGGGCCAAGCCGAAATGGCCAAAGTTTTCCGCGTTGTAATAGGCTTGGGTCATCGACCGCAGGGTCTGGATATTGACCAGTTCGTCAAATTCGGTGCCCTGCGCCTGCGCCAAAAGTCGGTTCAGATGCGCGGTCTGCAAGACCTGTCCCTTGGCAAGGGTAAAGCCCGAAGCTTCCGCCACTTCGCGCAAAGCCTCCATCTTCAGGGGCGAGGGTTCTTCGTGGACCCGGAACAAAAGTGGCCGTTTCAGCCGCACCAATTCCTCGGCCGCCGCCACATTGGCCAGAATCATGAATTCTTCGATCAGCTTGTGGGCGTCGAAGCGGTCGCGGTAGGCGACCGAGGTGACCTTGCCTTCGTCGCTAAGGACGATCTTGCGCTCGGGAAGATCGATGTCCAAGGGCTGGCGAATGGCGCGGGACAGTTTCAGCGCCTCGTAGGCTGCGTAAAGGGGGTGCAAAACGCCGTCAAGCAACGGCGCGGTCTTGTCATCCGCCCGCCCTTCGACTGCAGCCTGCACCTGACCGTAATGCAGGCTTCCCCGGCTACGCATCATGCCGCGCACGAACCGGTGCGAAATCTTGTTGCCGCGTGCGTCGATCCGCATCCGCACCGCCAGACAGGCGCGGTCGACATGTTCATGCAAGGAACACAGATCACCCGACAGGATATCGGGAAGCATCGGCACCACGCGGTCGGGAAAATAGGTGGAATTGCCGCGCTTGCGCGCCTCACGGTCCAGTTGCGATCCGGGGGTGACGTAATGCGCCACATCGGCAATCGCCACCCAGATCACGAAACCGCCGGGATTTCCGGACTCGGTATCGGCATGGGCATAAACGGCGTCGTCGCGGTCGCGGGCGTCAATCGGATCAATCGTGACCAATGGCAGGTCGCGCAGATCGTCGCGCGCGCCCATCAGGGCCGAGATCTGCGCATCCGCTTCGGCCACCACCGAATCGGGGAATTGGTCGGGGATGTTGTGCTGGTGGATGGCAATCAGCGATACGGCGCGCGGGCCGGACGGATCGCCCAGCCGTTCGGTGATCTTGGCTTGCGGCAGGCCCAGACGGCGACCGCCGCCCAAGGCTTCACCCTCGACCAACTCGCCGTCTTTGGCCCCCATCGTGGCAGCACTTGCCACGCGCCATTCCTTGTCGCCGCCTTTGTCGATGGGCACGATGCGCCCGCCTTCGGCCGTGGCGCGAAACACGCCCAACACCTTGACCGAGTTGGAGCCGAGGACGCGGATCACCCGCGCTTCATACTGGTAATCGTCAAGATCGACCTTGGCGAGGCGTGCAAGGATCTTGTCACCGGCCCCCAAAGCCTCACCCTTTTGGGGGATGATCAGGATGCGCGGGCTGTCTTGTTCCGGTTGGCCCCCTTCCAGTGCCACGGCGTAAAGTTCGCCGTTGGCGTCGGGCGGAAGCACCTGACAGACCGAAACGGGCGGCAGGTCGCCGCCGGTGTGAAAGCGCTTGGCCTTACGCTCCAGCGCGCCGTCATCTTCCATCTGGTTCAGAAGTCGTTTCAGGTCGATCTTGGCGTCGCCCTTGATGCCAAAGGCCTTGGCGATGTCACGTTTGGCCACAAGGCCGGGATTTTCTGCGATCCAGGTCAGGATCTGCTCTTTTGTGGGTATTGGATTCATCGCCAAGACTTACCGCATCCCGGCCCGGGTGAAAAGCAAATCACCCCCCGCGCTTGATCGAGGCGGTAACATAGTTGCACGACAGGTCGCGCGCCGACAAAGACCAGCTCCATTTCACCGGGTTGAACACCATGCCCTTGCGGTCCACCGGGTCCAGCCCGGCGCTGCGGATCAGGCTGTAATGTTCGTCCGGGGTGATGAACTTGGCCCAGTCATGCGTGCCCTTGGGCAGCCAGCGCATCACCCACTCGGCCCCGATGATTGCCATGCCATAACTTTTCACGTTGCGGTTCAGTGTCGAACACAGCATCAGCCCGCCGGGTTTCAGCAATTGTTGGCAGGCGGTCAGATAGGCCAAGGGGTCGGCCACATGCTCGACCACCTCCATGTTCAGGACCACATCGAACTGCTCGCCCGCGGTGGCCAGATCTTCGGCGGTGGTAAAGCGGTAATCGATGGTCAGACCGG
>JANNBI010000459.1:0-14508 GCA_031385345.1 Paracoccaceae bacterium
GACAGGCCCAGCGTCAGCACCGCCGCGACCCAGAAAAATCCGCGCAGGCCCAAAGGTTCAATCGTTTGGGCCAGACCCAGCGGCAGCAGCATCGCGCCGACCTGCGCCACCCCGATCAGAAACGGCGACACGCGCGGGTCATTGCCCAGCAACGCCGTCCCCGTCACGTAATAGCCGGGAAAGAACAGCCCTGCCGCGATGCCGATCGGCGCGAAAAACCACACCGGTGAAATCAACGCGCAGCCCCATAATCCGGCCGAGGTCAGGACCATCCCGGCCAGAAAAATCCCAAAGGCTGGCAGCCGGTCCGCCATGAAAATCAACACGATACGGCCCAGCAGGAAGGTCAGGTAAAAGGCCGACAACAATTTGGCCGCCGTCACCTCGTCAATTCCCGATTGCACCAGCGCGCTGGGGCCAAGCCCGACCAGACTGACCTCCAGCCCGATGCCAAAGGCCCCAAGGATCAGAATCGGCGCGTTCATCCGAAATCCGGTGCCCGCCGCTGCGTCGCTGGCTTTGGTGCGTGATGCCGGTCCCGCCGCCAGAAACACCACAAAAGTCAGTGCGCCCATCAACATGAACAATCGTTCTGGATTTGACGCCACCATCGAAAACGCCAGCGGCGCCATGATCGCGCCAAAGGAAAACACCGCGTTGATCAGCGCCAGCATCGCCGGTCCCCGCGCCCCGAACAGCGCCAGAATCCGCGGGTTGAACACCGCCGTGAGCAGCCCGTACCCCAGACCCAGCGTCACCGCCCCCAGCAGCGTCAGCCCCCAGGACAGCCCGGCCCCCAACAGCCCGCCGCCTGCCGCCAGCAGGAACAGCCCCGGCCTTGGCCCGATCCGCCCCGGAAACAGGAACATCACCAAAACACCGCTCAGGGATCCGACCCAATGCGCCGACAAAACCCAGCCCGCATCGCCCGAGGTCAGCCCGAACAACCGCTGATACGACAGCACCGACGGCCCATATAACGACAGCCCGGCCCCCATCATGGTAAAGGCGGCGCAGCCGGTGATCAGCAGGGCCAATCGTTGAAATCTTGCCTCGTCCATGGCGCTCTCCTGCTGGCAGGGCGGGCCTATCTGGACGGGGGGTGAAGGTCAACCGGGGCTGGTGGCTTGCGCCGCGTGCCGGATCATTGCAGGGTCGGCGGCAGCCTTGGGGATGCGCCGATGACCTTCCAATTGTCCGATTTCCTGCCCTATCAACTCGCCGTGGCCGCCGCCCATGTCAGCCGCGAGTTTTCCACCCGCTACCGCCGCGAATTTGGCCTTTCAATCCCGGAATGGCGCGTTTTGGCCCATATCGCCGTCGAAGGTGGGGTGTCGGTTCGCGAAATTCAGGCCCGCGTCGATATGGACAAGACCAAAGTCAGCCGCGCTGCCGCCAAGCTGGAAGCGAACGGCCTGATCGAAAAGCGTGCCCAGCCCGCCGACCGCCGCTTGCTTGACATGCGCCTGACCGACAAGGGCGCCGATCTTTTCGCCCGACTGACCCCCATCGCGGACGCCTATCAGGCCGAACTTCTCGCCTCTCTTGGCGCCGATGCCGACAGTTTCCGCACCGCCTTGGCCGCCTTGCAGGGGGGCAAGCCATGATCACGCTGTACGACTACTGGCGGTCCTCCGCCGCCTACCGCGTCCGCATGGCGCTGAACCTTTTGGGCCTGCCCTATACCTCGGTCCCGGTCAATCTGCTGACCGGGGAACATCAAGGCGCCGAGAATCTGGCCCGCAATCCGCAGGGTCTGGTGCCGACCTTGCAGATCGACGGATTAACTCTGACGCAATCCTTGGCGATTATGGAATATCTGGACGAAACCCGTGGCGGCCTTTTGCCCCGCGATGCATCGGGTCGGGCGCGGGTGCGCGCCCTGTCCTACGCCATCGCGATGGAAATTGCTCCGGTCTGCAACCTCTCGGTTCGCACCCATATTGGTAAATTGTTCGCGAACAACTTTTCGGCTGATGACTGGGTCCGGCACTATATGCTCAAAGGGTTGAATTCATTCGAAATCATGCTGAGCGACCCCGCAACCGGCACCTATTGTCACGGCGATAAGGTCAGCATGGCTGACCTTAATCTGGTCCCACAGCTCTATAATTTCGAAAGATCGGGCTTGGATATTAACCAATTCCCCCGCATCGCCGCGATCACCGCCCGCCTTCGCGCGCTGCCCGAAATCGCCGCTGCCCATCCCGACCGGGTCAAACCCGCTTAGATCCAATCGAGGTTGACGCGCCCGCCCGGATACTTCACCGCAAAGCTTTCGCGGATCGCCTTATACCTGTCCCGCAGATCCGCGAATTTCTTTTCATGCGTTTCGGCGACCAGACAACGGACATGCTGGAACAGATCCTCGGCGTCCATCCGCTCCAGAATTTCCAGTTCCGCCCCCTCGATATCCATTTTCACAAAGGCGATTCCGCCCCGCTCTGCCGCCATCTGCCGCACGAGGGACGGAAAATCGATCAGCGGCACCTCGACCGAGTTTTCCGTGTCGATCCGCCGACCGCCGTCCAGAATGGTGCTGCTTACCGACGCCCCATCCGGGTTCGTGTCAAAGTTATTGGCCCGCATCAGCCGCACCGTCCCCGACCCAACCCCGACTGCCGCATTGACCAAGGTGACATTCGGTACCTCCGCAAACTTTTCCTTCAGCTTCTCAAAGGTATAGGGATCAGGTTCATAGGCCAGAACATCTGCCCCCGTCGCCGCCAGGATCGTGGTGATAACCCCCATATTCGCGCCGCAGTCCATCACCAGATCGCCGGGCCGCAGCATCGCGCAGACCCCGGACAGAAACCCATGCGCCCCCGCCTTCCGCAGGTTCCGCCGCGCCCGCCGGATCAGGGTTTCGGCCTTCTTTTCGGCCGCAGACTTTACGATCTCTTCACCTGCAACTTGCAGTTTCGCGCGTCTGGCCATCTCAGGACTCCACGTAATGACTTTGAATCGGCAGCCGGTACGGCGGATCCACCAAGGGCCGCCGCGCCGCGTACAGCATCAGATGCGGCCCGGACAGCGCCAATTCTCCGCCCCGCGGTTTGCCCGTCGGATCCGAAATCGCCATGATCTGATCCGGGACTTTCCGGTTCACGATCGACACTTCCAACATCTCATAGCCGCGCGCGTGGTGCCAATAGCGCCAGGGTACATCCGGCCCGGTTTGAAAAAACCCATGCCCGAACCAACCATCGCAAGACACGAAACTCATGACCACACCGCCGGGTTTCAACAGGGCGTGACAGGTGTCCAAGGCGGTTCCGATGTGAAAAATATGCTCCGTCGTGCCGCCGTCGATCACCAGATCGAACTGACCGTGCAGGGCGGACGGCGGTGGCAGGTTCAGGTCGTGGATATGCTCTGCCCCTTCCATATCGGTGAAATCCATCGCTTCCATCTTTGGATACCCCAGACGGGTGAACAGCGTCTCGGCAAAGCCGTCCTCTTGGGTAATCTCGGCCTCGGTCAGGGGAATACCCCGCCGCGCCATCACCTTCAGGAACCGCTGCATCCGCCGTTCCGACAGGTGCAGCTTTTGCCGTCCCAGGATAATCGCGCGCTGGGCGTCTTTGACGAAATGGGCGTTCCGGGCCAGAAACAGACCCGGGATCATCGAGATTCCCATCTAGTCTTCCAACGCCTTGGCCGGATCGACACCCTCGACCTCGCACATCCGCGCGGCATAAGAATTGGCCAAGGGCGGGTTCTTACGCCACCAGGGCTTTGTGCCGTTGGTGTAAAGATGCACCGACAGAGTGGCGTCGGTGAAATGCCCTTCGACCCGGCCATAGGGATCGAAAAACACGTCGTTCAGCTGAAACGGGACCGGATACAAAACGTCCGAGGTCAAAGCCCGGTCGAAATCACCGGTCTGCTGCGCGAAATAGGTAAAAGCCTGCGGGCCAAAGGCGGTCCGTTCAGCGTTGTAGATCCGGACGGCCTGGGGCAGGGAAGCATCCTGTTTTTCGATCCGCTTGCGTTGCTGCTTGTTGAACCAGGCGGGCGCGGCGGGAAGGTTTTCGTAATAATTCAGCAACTGATCCATCAGATCGCCCTGCTGCGGGATCGACACCACGCCACAATTCAGCGCACCGCGAAACCCGTGGCCCGCGAAAATATGCGTCATCTCATCCGGAAATGGCCGGTGGCAATAGGCGTCGCAATCGACCCAGACCGCGCCAGTTTTCTGAATCATCTTGTAGCGAAAGACGTTCGACAGAAAGGATTCACTGGTCTGACGCACGATCGCCATGTCGATGGCCATGATATCCGTCGCCGGTTTCACGATGACCCCCTCGGGCACGTTACTTACCGCATCGGTGCAATACAGCGTCGTCGGATGGCCTTGGCGCACATGGGACAAAAGACACAACTGGTTGAGATAATGGAGTTTATCCCCAATCCAAAGCGATGCCACAGGTCTGCGCGTCGAAGCTGCCATGAAAGTACCTTACTCGTATTGTTTCGCTTTGAACCACAATGACCAAAGGCGATGCGCATGTCCAGAATATGTCAGGACTGGCGCTTTTTTTGGGAATGTGATTCGTTAACGCAAAAGAAGGACGTGCCGGCCATGCCGATAAAGTCAGCGAACAGGACCAATCCGGCGTGGCGCCGGTTCATGACCGACCGCATGGTCACTGCCGCGCCGCAGCCTTTGGTGAAAAAATCGGACCGGTTTTTCCTGATGGGCAGCTGCTTTGCCGAAGAGATCCGGCTGGCGCTGGAAACCGCGCTTGGGGCCGATAAGATCGGGCCGGATTACCGGCAGGTGCGTTTTGATCCGACCTTGGCGCAGGTGGACGAACTGCCAGCTCGCAACCATCTGAACACCTACAACGCCTTTTCGGTGCTGCAAGAGGTAGAGCGTCTGTTGGGCCTGTGGACGCCCGCGCCCGATGATTACTGGACCGCCGAAGGCCGCGTTCAATGCCCTTACCGTCGTCTGGTTTTCGCCAATTCAGCCGAGGTTTTTGCCGATATCAGCGCCCAACTGACCCGGGTTTTGCGGCAGGGTTTTGACGAGGCTGACCATTTCGTGTTCACCTTCGGCATGACGGAGGTATTTATGAACAAGCATTCAGGAAAAATCGCCAACCAGAAACCCGGCTACAGTGGCGGCGGTGGGGCCGAAGAAACGACCTATCACCGGGCCTCCTTTGGCGAGAATTACGACGCGATCTGCCGCATCGTCGATCTGATCACCGATGCCAAACCGGACGCCCGCATCTTTTGCACCGTCTCACCGGTTCCCCTGAAGCGGACCTTTTCGGGCGAGGATATCTTTGTGGCGAACTCGCTGTCGAAAAGCACCCTTCGCACCGTTCTGGCCGAGGTGGCGGCGGCCCGACCTAACGTCACCTATTTCCCCTCGTACGAGGCCGTGATCTCGGGCGGAGAGGCGGCTTGGGAGGAGGACGGCCGCCACGTGCAGCGTCCCGTGGTCGAGGCGATCACCCGGACCTTCGTGAAAACCTACTTCGCGCCTTAGGTTGGCGGCCGGCTGAAGGACCGGCAGATCTGCGGTTCAAAATCATCACCCGGGGCATAGCCGAGGCCGGCCAAAAGATCCTGAAGCTGTGAAATTTGACCGTGAAACGCTTCCATCCAGCGGCCATAAAGGAACAGTTGGGCCGGTAAACTGGGCAGGGCGGGCAAGACCGCCGCCAGGATCTGCGGGCCAAGCCGACCATCCCCGATCAGCAGACCCGTCGGGTTTTCTTCGGTGATTAGGGCCAGTGTCCGGGCGGTCGGGTCCGGGTCCAAACAGCATTCCGACAGGCGGAACCGGGTGTCGAAACCACGCTGCGACAGACCGCAGACCACCGGGATCATTTGCCGTAGCCCCGGATTACCCTCTTGCAAAACAACGGAAATATCCGGTCTGACATTGGCGCAATGCCCCATCAGAAACCCAACGGCAGAGCCTACTTCCAGCACCCGCGCACCCTTGGCCAAGACCTGCGGCATCTTCCGCGCCAAGCCCCGTTCAAACTTTCCGGCCTGAAGGCTGGGCAGCGCGGCTGCCGAAAACATCCGGTCGTCGGCAGGCAGTTTCATTGTGTGGTTGGCGAAAACTGGGACGTCGCGCGCGGCAGTCAGGTCGATCGGACCCGAAACATAGGCGCCGGTCGGAACAGTCTCAACCGGGGCGCGGGGACCGGCGGATTTGCGATCGTCTTTGGACTTCTGCGCGCGGGATTTTTCCACATCCGACATCAGGGCGGCGATCTTTTCCCGGTCGCGCGGCTGCGGAGGTTTGGCGACGATCTGGCCAATCGGCACCGCTGAGGCCAAGGCCAGGTCGGCCTTTAACTGATGGTAAGCTTCAGTCTGGCGCAGGTCGTGAAGCCGCCCCTCGGCCCGCGCCAACGCGGCCTCATGCAAGCGGCGCAATTCGGGGTCTTGCAACAGCTGGTCGATGATCCGGTTGCGGCTTTCGGTGTAGCGCAGCATCGTGTCGTCGCGCTCCTCGTTGCGGTCTTGCAGACTCCAATAGTCACCATTGTACTTATCCGACTTGTTGTTCACATTGCCCCGCATTTTGCGGATAGCATAGCTGTCCACCGATTTGACGGCATAGTGGTTAAGCTGAACCCAGTCGTAACCGACGGTCCGAGTGATCGACCGCCAGCCGCGAAACTTGAAGTAATCCTCCATCTCGCGGCCGGATCCGTTCAGCCATTTCACCTGATCGGGGAAGCCGGTCTTGATCCATTTGGTTTTCATCTTGGGCCGGTGGATGCCCAGTTTCCAATGCTCTGGTGAAAAGGTGAACAGGGTTTTCACTCCCCAACCCTTGTTCCACGACTGCGGCGCGGCCATCAGATACTGTTCGGTTACCGGAGCGCGCGACCAATCCACCACACCGCCAGAGCCAAAGATCCGCCAGGTTACGACAATTCCGGTCGCATTCTGCGCTTTGGTGGCGGCAAGCAGGCTGTCCAGCGTGCCATCGTCATAGCGGATCGACACAAACTCATCCGCGTCAAACACCATAACCCAGTCAGAGTTCTGCACCACAGGTTCGTCCTGCGCATGGTTCAGCGCCGAGGGCTGCGGGCGGAGCCCCGGGGCTATGACGTTGCGGCGGTGGTGGCACAGACCCAAAGCCTCCAACCGGATCAGCATCTCGTCGGTGCCATCCGAACAGTCGTTCGTATAGACCAGCAGATCAGTGAATCCGACCGCCAGATGGTGCGCGACCCACTCCAGAACATAGGGGCCTTCGTCCTTCATCATCGAAACGGCGGTGACCTGACCGTGTGGACTATCGTGACGTTTCAGGGCGAATGGCACGGTCCCCCACAGGGCGCTGGCCCCCTTTGGCGGTGGTCCGGATCTGGGGCCGTTTGGGGGTGTCACGCATCAGCCTCGATTGTACTTTTGCGACATTAGGCCCGGCTTGCCTCGCGCTGCAAGTGTTGCATTGCGGCTATCCCGGCGAAGATTCGAGCCTCGCGGGGTGACAAGGCCGACACAGGCCGCCATAGTTGGAGCCAAGAGCAGCGCGCACGAGGGGCCAACCCAAGGCGACCGAAACAGGAGCGTTCCATGAATGCGCCCGACCACCATTGGCCATTGGCCAAGGGATCTGGCCAATGCAGGGGTGTGGAATCATTGGATTCCGGCCCGGTATTGGCGGATGCCCGTCGATCAAAGGCCAATACATGACGCGGGTGCGTGCCCTTCGTGTGGTGGTTCCGAAACCCGCGACCGCAGATCGGTATCTGGTGCCGCCCCAAGCCAAAACAGCGCAGGATGCCGCCGGGATGGAGGCGTTCTTGCTGCGCGGCGGGCTGGTGGACGGCTGTTTTATCCGGCGCAGCGACACGCTGCTGGTCAGCTTTGACAACCTGTCGTCTGTCGGGGAATACGCGCCGCCACAGCCGTGGTTAAGCCATCTGGCGGGGCGGTTGAACCTGTCGATTCTGGGCATCATGGCCAGCCAGAAAGACTGGTATCGCAACACTGACACGCCAAAAATGATCCGTGATCTGCGCGACGCCGGGCTGTTTGACGGCTTCGCAAAGGTGCTGTTTGTCGGGGCGTCCATGGGGGGCTATGCGGCACTGGCCTATGCGTCTTTGGTGCCGGGGGCGGCGATTTTAGCGTTTTCGCCGCAGACCAGTCTGTCGCGGGCTGTGGTGCCATTTGAAAAGCGTTACCACTATGGGCAGCGCAAATGGGATTGGAACTCAGCAGAGTTTGTAGATGCGGCCAAATGCATAGCCCCCGGAACAAAGGTCTATTTGGCCTTTGATCCCTTCGTCCCCGAGGACCGAGCCCATGCGTGCCGTATTCCCGGCGCGCAGCATATCCGCCTGTCCCACATGGGGCATCGCGCCATCCGGCAGGTCAAGGATTTGGGCGCCCTGACCGAGATGATCGGCGCGGTCGCCGCTGGCACGTTTGAGCCGCTAAGCTTTGCCAAAGCCCTGCGTCCGCGCCGTGGCGATCTGCAATGGCGGCGCGAATTGTTTGCGGAGGCCGAGCGGCGCGGGCACCAAAAACTGGCGCTTGCGGCGGCGCGTCTGTTGCTGCGCGCGGACCCAGAAGACGGGTTGGCCCGTCGTCTGGTGGCGCGGTTGGCGCCGTTGGTAGAGGGTGTCAAAATCGTCCCGGTGGATGAGAATTTCCGGGTGCGCCAAGGCCGTCCGCGCGGGCCGTTTTCCGGTACGGTCCTGCGGCTGGGTCAGGCGCTGATGCTGCCGGAACGCGAGGGGGATACCAAACTCGCCTCAGGGGTTCTGAAAGCGGATGGCAGCTATGTGGACCTGTCGCGCGCCTGGATCCGGGCGCGGAAGTCCACCCCGGCGCCGACCTTGCAGCCCGCGGAAACGGTGACGGATCTGCCCGGGCGGCATCTGTTTGGCGGGCATTTCCGCGGGCATTTCGGGCATTTTTTGGTGGAATCCACGGCGCGGCTGTGGGCGTTGGACCATATCGGGATCAAGCCGGACAGCATTCTATACCTGCCCTACCGTGGCGCGCACTCGGCCACGCAAAAGGCGATCGAGGCGCAGCAACCGATCTTTGATCTGCTGGGGATCGACACCCCCGTGCGCGCCCATGCCGGTGTGCTGCGGGTCGAGGAATTATATGTGCCAGAGCTGGGTTTTGGCTGGCTGGACCGTTATGCGGGCAGCCCGGCCTACCGGCAGTTCATGTGTGGGCGGCTGGGGCAGTCGGCGGCGGCCGAAGGTGGCGAGAAACTGTATATCTCACGCGCGAAGCTGGCGGCGCATCGCGGCGGAATACTGGGCGAGACGGTGATCGAGGACAATCTGGCCCGCGCCGGATTTGAGATTTTCCATCCCGAACGGCATCCGATCGCGGTACAGATCGCCCGGTATAAAGCGGCGAAACTGGTGGTGGCGCTGGACGGATCGGCACTGCATCTGGCGGCCTATGTGCTGCCGACAGACGCCAAAGTGGCAATGATCCTTCGGCGTTCTTCGGCCAATGTGGCGGATTATATGCTTCAATACCAAAGCTTTAAGGGGATAGTCCCGCAGGTAATCAACGTGATCCGCCGCGACTGGATTTCGGGCGACAGCACAAGGGCGGATTTCCGGTCGGTGGGGGAGTTGGACTTTGCCGCGTTGTTCGAACGGCTTAAAGCGCTTGGTCATTTGCCGCGCCGGTTCAAGCCTGAAGTGCCAAGCGAGGCCGAGGTTTTGGCGCTGTTGACCGCGCAGGGTGACAGGCGCGGCGATGTGTTTCGTGCCCTGACCAAAGGCGAGTTGCATCCCGATGAGGCTGTGGAATGACCGCACCCAAACTGACGGTCTATTTCATTGTTGAGCCGCCGGATTATCAGGTGCTGGCCTGTTATCTGGCCGCGTCGTTGCGACAGCAGTTCGGGCAGACGGTGGCGTTGGTCGGCTATTGCCCGGCACAAAAGATGGGGCTTTTGGCGCCGGATGTTCTGACCGCTTTAGGTCGCATGGGCTGCGAGGTGCGGCCCATGGCGGTGGAGGGGATGTTTGACCCCGCCTATCCGCATGGCAACAAGTTGCTGGCGACGCTGCAACCGCGCGACACCGAATACTCCTGTTTCATGGACAGTGATGTTCTGTGCATCCGCCCCAATGACGTGGAAAATCTGATCAAACCGGGACATGTCTGTCTGACGCCGGCAGCCAGCATGAACTGGGCCAAGCAGACGGTCTGGGACGTGATTTATGCCGCGGCAAGGATGACGGTTCCGGCCGAGCGGTTCATGCTGATGAAGCAGAAGAAGGGCAAACCGCGCATTCCCTACTTCTCCTCTGGGCTGTTTGTATTTCCCGAACAGCACCGCAATGCCGAGGGCAAAAGTTTCCCCCAAGTCTGGTATGATATGGCGCGACTGTTGGACGCCTGTCCGGACATCCCGCACAAGCGCCCCTATCTGGACCAGATCAGTTTGCCGCTGGCGATCCAGAAATCCGGTCTGATGTGGCACAAATTGCCGCCCGAGCAGCATTTCATTCTGGGCGGTCGCGCACGCGGAGAGCCTTTGCCCAACAAGGGCCGCGAGATTTTCACCGTCCACTACCGACAATGGCCGATCCTGAACGAGGTCGGCCTGCGCTGGAAGGCGCGGAATATGCTGAAAACCCATGCCGGGGTCAAATCGGTGGGGGCTGGGACAATGGACAGTGCAGAAGGCACCGAGACCGGGCAGCAAACCGCCGAAGGTCTGGAATGAACTACTGTCATGGCCCGAAAGTTACGCTAAGGATGTGAAATGGCACGGCATAAATTGATTTCAGATTTAGAAGTTTTAGACATTACCCTGCAACTTTTCGCGCGCGACGGCGACAGGGCGGTTTCCTTTGGTCTGGTGGGCAAGGCAACGGGACTGGCACCCGCGACTTTGGTGCAGCGGTTCGTCTCTCGGGATGCGTTGTTTGCGGCGGCCATCACCCAAGGCTGGGCGCTGGCCCATGTTGCCTTGCAGCGGACCGAGGCGGTCGTGCCCGCGAATGGGCATAATGCTGTGGCGTTTCTGAAGGCCCTGGGCGAAGCGTTGCAGATCACGCCCCTGGCGGCGCTGATGGTGGCAAGTCTGCCTGATCAGCGGTTGCGCGCGCTGGCCAGTGATTGGCGGCGCGCGGTGGAAGTATCATTGCTGGGTCGGATCGACGCCGGACCGGGGCAGATCAACGAAGCTGCGGCGGCGATATTCGCCGCTTGGCAGGGCAGGATGATGTGGCTGGGCACCGAAGGCGGCGATTTCCGGTTGCGCGCCATCCTGAAGAAAAAACAGGCCTAGGCCGACACGGGCGGCCTAGCGGCCAGAAATGTAGGTCCGCCACAGCCAGATCAGCGCCATGGCCCCCAGGATCGCGCCGATCAGACCGGCGAACCAGCCCGTCATCATGACCAAAAACCGCAGCAAGAACCCGCCCACCAAAGCCCCCGCCATGCCGATCACCACGGTGGTCGGAATGTCGGTATCCAGTTTCATCGTGCGCGTGGCGATAAAGCCGGCGGCTGCGCCGATGATCAAAAGAAAAATGATGCTGGGCATGGGCGGCTCCTGTTGGTGCAAGACATATGGGGAGGGACTGGGGGTTTTCCACCCCCAAGGCGGGTTTGCAGAAAACCCGCCTGCCCCCGGAGGAATATTTGGACCACATTGAAGGCGCTTAGGGGGGCATCGAGGGGTCACGATGCAGAGATCGGCCCAAGGCGGGTCGGGTGCCCGGCCCCGTCTTGGCCCTAAAGGCCGGCGGGCAAGGTCAGGCCCTTGAGCACTTCGACGGCGGGCAGGGGGCGTTTGCCTTCGCGTTGCGCTTGCAGAACCTCGACCGCGCCGGTGCCGCAGGCGATGGTGAAGCCGGTCAGCACCTGCCCGGGGGTGCCGGTGCCGAGGGCGAGGCGGCTGCGCAGCAGTTTGACCCGCTCGGCGCCGATCTGCACCCAAGCGCCGGGAAAGGGCGACAGGCCACGGATCTGGCGGTCAACGGTTTCGGCGGATTGGGCGAAGTCGATTTTTGCCTCGGCCTTATCGATCTTGGCGGCATAGGTCACGCCCTCCTCGCTTTGCGGCAGGGCGGGCAGGGGCAGGGCGGCGAGAGTTTCGGTGATCAGTGCCGCGCCAAGGTAGGACAGGCGGTCGTGCAGATCGGCGGTGGTGTCTTGGGCACCGATGGGAATGCTGCGGCGCAGCAAGACCGGACCGGTGTCCAGCCCTGCCGCCATTTGCATGATGCAGATCCCAGTTTCACTGTCGCCTGCCAGAATGGCGCGGTGAATCGGTGCCGCGCCGCGCCAGCGCGGCAAGAGTGAGGCATGGATGTTCAGGCAGCCCAGACGGGGCATATCCAGCACGGATTGCGGCAGGATCAGGCCATAGGCGACGACGACCGCGATGTCGGCGTTCAACGCAGCGAAGTCATGCTGCACGTCAATGCTGCGCAGCGAAACCGGGTGATGGACGGGCAGACCCAGTGCCTCGGCCCGCAGCTGGACCGGGCTTTTGCGGTCGGCCTTGCCGCGCCCGGCGGGACGGGGCGGCTGGCAATAGACTGCAACAATCTGATGCGCGGCGTGAAGCGCGTCCAGCACCGGAACCGAAAATTCAGGCGTGCCCATGAACACCAGCCTCATGCGCGTTTAGCCAGTTTGTCGGCGCGGGCGATCAGCATCTTTCGTTTCAGGGCCGAGAGGTGGTCAAAATACATCTTGCCCGCCAGATGGTCGATCTGGTGCTGGACCGAGGTTGCCCAGAGATTGACGAAATCGCGATCTTCAAGCGCGCCTTGGGCGTTCAGATAGCGGATGGTCACGGTGCGCGGACGCGAGATCACCGCCGAAACGCCGGGCAAGTTGGGGCTGGCTTCTTCATGCTCTCGCATCTGACCGGAGGCGTGCAGAATTTCGGGATTGGCCATCAGGATGGATTGGCCGCGCTGGGGCGAGCAATCGACGACCGCCAGACGCAACGGGATGCCGATTTGCACGGCGGCAAGGCCATAGCCGGGCATGGCGTCCATCGTGTCCACCATATCGGCCCAGATCGCGCGGACGTCGTCGTTGATTTCGGACACATCGGCGGCCTTTTGGCGCAGGATCGCGGCGGGATAGGGCAGGCACAGGCGGACAGTCATGCCCGCGCCTGCGCTTCGGCCAGATCGCGCGCTGCGGGGGACAGATGGTCCAGCGTCAGGATGCCGTCGAGATGGTCATATTCGTGCTGGGCGCAGATTGCGGCAAAACCGGCCAGACGGGCGGTATGCGCGGTGCCGTCCAGATCGTGCCAGGACATGCGGATGGCCTGCGGGCGGCTAACCTCGGTGATCGGGCCGGGGATGGACAGACAACCCTCGGCCCCCAAGGCGACCACGTCCGAGCGCCAGTGAATTTCAGGGTTCACGCAGATCACCGGGGCGGGGTTTCCGTCTTTCCATGTCACATCCATCACGAACAGGCGCTGCGAAACGCCGACCTGTGGTGCCGCCAGACCGCGACCGGGGGCGGCATACATCGTGTCCAGCATATCGGCGGCAAGGCGGCGGATGGCGGGTGTCACACCCGTGATCGGCGCGGCGCGGGAGGAGAGCAGGGGGGCGGGCCACAGGACCAAAGGCAAAAGCGCCATCAATAGCCCCGCGCAAGTTCGCGTTTCAGCTTTTCCATCTTGCGGGTGATCATCTGCCGCTTCAGCGGGCCCAGATAATCAATGAACAATTTGCCGTCCAGATGGTCGATTTCATGCTGAACGCAGGTTGCCCAAAGCCCGGCAAAGGCGCGGTCATGGATCTGACCGTCCAGCCCCAACCAAGTGACCTTGACTGCGGCAGGGCGTTTGACATCGGCATATTGATCGGGGATCGACAAGCAACCTTCTTCATAGGTGTTTTGATCCTCGGACGACCAGGTGACCTTGGGATTGACCAGAACCATCGGTTCCGGCGTGCCGTCCTTGATGCAATCCATCACGATGACCCGCTTCATCACGCCAACCTGTGGCGCGGCAAGGCCGATGCCCGGCGCGTCATACATCGTGTCGAGCATGTCGCGACCCAGAGCTTCGATCTCTGCAGTGATGGTTGCCACAGCCTCGCAAGGCTTTTTCAGACGGGGATCTGGATGGATGAGGATAGAGCGGATCATAAGGGCATTTACGGAATAGGGTGATTTGGTGCAAGAGGGGGGTGCGGTCGGGCGCGACGCGCGCGCGCGGGAAAGTGATGGAACGATATTCAAAATTTCTCATGTGTATTGGTATATTGTGCCAAAATTATGATAAAACTAGGAAAGACTTCCCGCTACAGAAGTCATTATAAGAACGTTATCATATCTGACAGGTAGGCCATGGATTTCGACACAAAAATCAACCGCGTAGGCTCTCATTCAGTGAAATGGGATTCGATGGAAACCATGTATGGCGTGTCGCCCAAGGATGGCATCGCCATGTGGGTTGCCGATATGGATTTCCGCCCGCCAGTCTGTGTACAGACCGCGCTGCAAAAGATGTTGGACCACGGGGTTTACGGC
>JANNBI010000238.1:0-5199 GCA_031385345.1 Paracoccaceae bacterium
CCCCCGGTCCAGATCTTTGCCGAGAATTTCACCGAAACTGACCCGGCCAAGGATTGGTCCGGCCCGCGCCCCTCCAGCCATCCGGTGCACGGGATCGATGTCTCAACCTGGCAAGGCCAGATCGACTGGCCGACAGCACAGTTCAACGGCGTCAACTTTGCCTTCATCAAGGCGACCGAAGGCAGCGACAGGGTTGATCCCGCCTTTGCCGCCAACTGGGCAAATGCCGCCGCCGCAGGCGTTCCGCGCGGCGCCTATCATTTTTTCTACAATTGCGGTCCGGCCGACCAGCAAGCGCGCTGGTTCATCGACAACGTTCCACGCGCAGCCTCCGCCTTGCCACCGGTGCTGGATATGGAATGGACCCCGCGTTCGCCCACTTGCCCGGGCAAACGCCCGGCGGATCAGGTCCGCGCCGATGCCCGCCGCTTTCTGGCGCTGGTGCAAAGCCACTCCGGCAAGCGCCCAATCCTGTACACCACCGTTGATTTCTTTGAAGAAAACCAGATGTGGACCCTGACCGGCGTGGATTTCTGGCTACGCTCTACCGCCGCCCACCCATCCAGTGCGTATCCTGGTCAACCCTGGACCTTTTGGCAGTATTCCGGCACCGGCAAGGTTCCGGGCATCTCGGGCAAGGTGGATCTGAACGTCTTTGCCGGTTCGCGCCGCAATTGGGCCGAATGGGTGACACGCTAAGGCGCAGCACCCACTTCCGTCAGCCGTCGATGCGAATTCGCGCGTTCGTTGGGTCAAACGGGCTGTCCTCGACCACCACGCAATCCCACAACTCGCGGTTCATCCGCACCTGCAAGCGCGTGCCGACTTCGGTCAGGGCCGCGGGCAGATAGCCCATGCCGATCTGCTTGCCAAAAGCGACTGAATACCCGCCCGAGGTCAGACGCCCCACTTTGACCCCGTCCTTGATCAACGCCTCTTTGCCCCAAGGATCGGTGTCCGCCGGCCCGTCGATCAACAGCGTGCAGCATTTCGACCGGATGCCCAGCGCCAGCATCGCCTCTTTGCCCTGAAAATCCTTTTTCAGATCGACGAACCGGTCAAGTGCCGCCTCGAGCGGGCTGGCATCGCGGCCAAGTTCGTTTCCAAAGGCGCGATAGGACTTTTCCTGCCGCAGCCAGTTCTGCGCCCTTGCGCCCACCAGCTTCATTCCGTGCTTGGCCCCGGCGGCCAGCAACTGATCCCACAGGTGCCGCTGCATTTCGATCGGATGGTGCAATTCCCAGCCCAATTCGCCGGTATAGGCGACACGGATCGCGTTGACCGGCACCATCCCCAGTTCAATCCGGCGCGCTGACAGCCAGGGGAACCGCTTGTTACTCAGTGCGGTTTCGGGATGCTCGTCCTTGATCAGCTCTGCCAGGATCTTGCGCGCATTCGGCCCGGCCAGCGCGAAAACGCCCCATTGCGTGGTGACATCATGGATCTCGATATAGCCAAATTTCGGCGCCATATCCTGCGCAGATTTGCGCAGATAATCCGCGTCATAGGCCGTCCACGCCCCGGCAGAGACGAGGTAATAGTCATCTTCGCCATTGCGCACGATGGTGTATTCGGTTCGCGTCGTGCCCTGCGGCGTCAGCGCGTAGGTCAGGTTGATGCGGCCCACTTTTGGCAGGGTGTTGCAGGTGAACCAATCAAGGAAGGCCGTCGCCCCCGGCCCTTTCACCACATGTTTGGTAAAGGCTGTGGCGTCGATCAGGCCCGCCGTCTCGCGGATCGCCTTCGCCTCGTCCACCGCATATTGCCACCATGCGCCACGCCGGAACGATCGCGCCTTGTGGTCGAAATCATCCGGCGCGTTCAGCGGGCCATAGTAAATCGGCCGCTCCCAGCCATTCACCTGACCAAATTGCGCGCCCAACGCCTTTTGACGGTCATAGACCGGGGCGGTGCGCAGGGGGCGGGCCACTTCGCGTTCTTCATCCGGGTGGTGCAGGATGAAGACGTGGTTGTAGCATTCCTCGTTCTTGCGCGCCGCGTATTCGGTGGTGATCCAGTTGCCATAGCGTTTGGGGTCCAGGCTGGCCATGTCGATCTCGGCCTCACCGTTGACCATCATCTGCGCCAGATAATAGCCCGTCCCGCCCGCCGCCGTGATGCCAAAGCTGAACCCTTCGGCCAGCCACATGTTGCGCAGCCCCGGCGCCGGACCGACCAGCGGATTACCGTCGGGGGTATAGCAGATCGGGCCATTGAAATCCGCCTTCAACCCCACGGTTTCCGAGGACGGCAGACGGTGGATCATCGACATATACTCTGCCTCGATCCGCTCCAGATCCAGCGGGAACAGATCGGCGCGGAAACTGTCGGGCACCGAATATTCAAACCGCGCCGGGGCACCGTATTCATAGGGGCCAAGGATCCAGCCGCCGCGCTCCTCACGGACATACCATTTGGCATCGGCATCGCGCAGCACCGGATGCTCGCCATGGGTCTTGCGATAGGCCACCAGCGCCGGGTCGGGCTCGGTCACAATATACTGATGTTCCACGGGAATCGCCGGAATCTTGATGCCCAGCAGTTTCGCCGTGCGCTGCGCATGGTTGCCCGTCGCCGTCACCACATGCTCAGCATGGATTTCATACGTCTCCTCGGATGGCACCAGCCGTCCGCCGGTTTCCACCATGCGGGTGCAAGACACGATCCATTCCGACCCGGTCCAGCGATAGCCATCAACCTGAATTTTCCGCTCAATCGTGGCCCCATGCTGGCGCGCGCCCTTGGCCATGGCCTGCGTCACGTCGGCCGGGTTGATATAGCCGTCCTGCGGATGATACAGCGCGCCCACCAGATCTTCGGTCCGGAGTAGGGGCCAGCGTTCCTTGATCTGCGCCGGGGTCATAAATTCGTGGTAGACACCCGCCGTTTCCGCGACCGACGAATACAGCATGTATTCATCCATCCGCTCGGCCCGCTGCGCCATCCGCAGATTGCCGACCACGGCAAAGCCGGCGTTCAGGCCGGTCTCGGCCTCCAGCGCCTTGTAGAAATCGACCGAGTATTTGTGGATATGGGTCGTGGCATAGCCCATGTTGAACAAGGGCAAAAGGCCCGCCGCATGCCAAGTTGAACCGCTGGTCAACTCGTCCCGTTCCACCATCATCGTATCCCAGCCGGCCTTGGCAAGGTGATAGGTGATGCCAGTGCCAACGGCACCGCCGCCGACGACGAGGGCTTTGACATGCGTTTTCATTTGGCGGGCTCCAATTTCTGTTCCCTCATATCTGCCAAATGCGCGGGGTTGGGGGCAAGAGTGCGCGACCCATGCCAGACAAAAGCGACATGAGGTGCGAAAAACGGCATGACTCGGCGGCGCGTCGGGGTGTAGCGTCGTCGCATCCCGCCAACCCAGTGCAAAGGACCGGGCCCCATGACCGCACCTTGGACCATCCGACCGGGCAAACCGCGGGAGTCTTCGGACATCGCGATCCTTGCCGACAGCGCGGCCCGCCGCATGGCGTCCGCCTTTTGGGCCGTCGACGCCCTTCCCGGCCAAAGCTGGATCGAAATAGGCCGCACAAGGATTTTGTCGAACGAGGCAACCAATCTGTATCATGCCAATTGGCAGGTTTACGAGATGGATGGTCATCTTGCCGCTGGCTATTGCGGCTTTTCCATTCCAGATCCCTATGTTCCCGACCGGGTGCCGGATGTGCCTGATTTCTTTGTGCCGCTGTTGGAAATGGAACAGACCGCACAGGGCTGTTGGATGCTGCAATGTATTGCCGTCTTTCCCGAATTCCGGGGGCGGGGAATTGGCCGGTTATTGCTGGACCATGCCTGCGAAACAGCCCGGTCAACCGGGGCACCCCGGATCGTGCTGGAAGTCGAAACTCCGAACACCAACGCAATCCAACTTTACCGCAGCGCGGGCTTTATCGAATGGGAGCGTCGGCCCTTCGTTCCCTTTCCCGGCACCGATGACAGCGGCGACTGGATCTTGATGGCCAAGGATCTGTAGCGCCCCTTACCGCCGCACAGCCGCCCAGACCGCCGCGCCCGCAAAGATCAGCGCCGCTGCCGTCACGATGCTGGGGCCAGCGGGTGTGTCCTGCCACAGCGACATCTGCAATCCCAGCAGACAGGCCGCAATCCCCACCGCCACTGCGCCCAGCGCCATGGCTTCGGGGGTCCGCGCAAGCGCCCGCGCCGCCGCCGCCGGGATGATCAACATTGCCGCGATCAGCAAGGCCCCCACCACCTTCAACGCCACCGCCACCACCAGCGCCAGCGCGATGGTCAGAACCAACCGTTCCCGGTTCGGATCAATGCCGCTGGCATGGGCCAGCTCCTCGCTTAAAGTGGCGGTCAACAGGGCCTGCCAGCGCCAGATCAACAGGGCCAGCACCACCGCCGCGCCACCCCAGATAAAGACCAGATCGCCGCGCGTGACCGCAAGGATGTCGCCAAACAGATAGCCCTGAAGATCGCCGCGCACCGCCGGCACAAAGGAAATCGCCACCAGACCAAAGGCCAGCGCCGAATGGGCCATCACCCCCAGCGTCGTGTCCATCGCCCAGCCCCTTGCGGCCAGACTGGACACGACCAGCGCCATGGCCAGCGCAACGGCCAAAACCCCCAGTCCCACCGGCATCTGCAAGGACAGCGCCAGCGCCACGCCTAGAATGGCGGCATGGCTGGTGGCATCCCCGAAATAGGCCATGCGCCGCCAGACCACGAAAGCCCCCAATGGCCCGGTCGCCAGCGCCAGACCGATCCCGCCCAGCGCCGCGCGCGTCAGAAAATCATCCAGCATGGTCATGCCTCGCGTGGTGGTTTGCGCGGTCGTCGTCGCCATGTCCTGTGTGGTCATGCCCCTCGTGACCCTGCGACACATGGTCATGCCCGTCATGGCTGTGGTCATGCGCGTGCTGGTACAGCGCCAGTGCGCCTTGCGTCCCAAGGCCGAACAAGGCGCGGTATTCCGGCGCGTTCGACACCACCCTTGGCGTGCCCTGACAGCAAATGTGGTGGTTCAGGCAAATCACCCGGTCGCTGGCCGCCATGACGACATGCAGATCATGGCTGACCATCAGGACGGCCGCCCCGGTCTGGGCGCGCACTTCTTCGATCAGCCGGTAAAATCCCGCCTCACCGGGCTGGTCCAGCCCTTGGGTCGGCTCGTCCAGGATCAGAGCCTGCGGTTTCACCAACAAGGCGCGCGCCAGCAAGACCCGC
>JANNBI010000478.1:0-18030 GCA_031385345.1 Paracoccaceae bacterium
GGCTATCGCGGCAGCCTCGATGGCGCGCATTTGGGCAGCGGTCAGCAGTTCGGTCATGGCACAAGCCTTTTCGTTTTCAATTCGCCTGATTTTTGCGCACCACGCCCAAATTTTCATCACGACCCGCAGAATCCCACCGCAGGCCCGGCCAGATAAACCCTAGCGATTGCGCCTGCCGGTGGGAAGTGTTGAGACAGCACCAGACAGCGGGAGGCGGCCCATGAAGAAGATCGAGGCGATCATCAAGCCATTCAAACTTGATGAAGTGAAAGAGGCCCTGCAAGAGGCGGGGATTCAAGGTCTTTCCGTGACCGAGGTCAAAGGCTTTGGCCGTCAGAAAGGCCATACTGAACTGTACCGGGGCGCCGAATATGTCGTGGATTTCCTGCCAAAGGTGAAGATCGAGGTCGTGTTGACCGATGACATGGTCGACGCCGCGATCGAGGCCATTGTGACCGCCGCGCGCACCGACAAGATCGGCGACGGCAAGATCTTTGTGTCCACCATCGAACAAGCCATCCGCATCCGCACCGGGGAAACCGGCGACGACGCGGTGTGAATGAAACGAAGTTCTGGCCGCAAAGCCCGGATTTTGAACGATAAAACTGAAACCCGAAACCCCGAAAGGCAGAATGATGAGCGCAGTTGCGAAAGCTCTGAAACTGATCAAGGACGAGGAAATCGAGTATCTCGATATCCGGTTCACCGATCCCAAAGGCAAACTTCAGCACGTCACCTTGGTCACCGACCTGGTGGACGAGGAGTTTTTTGAAGAAGGCTTCATGTTCGACGGCTCGTCGATCGCGGGCTGGAAGTCGATTGATCAGTCCGACATGAAACTGATGCCCGACGCGTCCTCGGTCTATATGGACCCGTTCTATGCCGAAAAGACGCTTTGCGTGCATTGCAACGTGGTCGAGCCGGACACCAACGAAGCCTATGACCGCTGCCCGCGCCAGACCGCCATCAAGGCCGAGGCTTTCCTGAAATCCTCGGGCATTGGCGATACCGCCTATTTCGGGCCGGAAGCTGAATTTTTCATCTTTGACGACGTGCGCTATTCGATCACGCCGCGCAAAGTGTCCTATGAAATCGACGCCGAAGCGGCAGCGTGGAACACCGATGCCACCTTTGAAGGCGGCAATATGGGGCACCGTGCCGGCCACAAGGGCGGCTATTTCCCGGTGAACCCGATCGACGAAGCGCAGGATCTGCGCGGCGAGATGCTGTCAACGATGAAGCGCATGGGCATCCGCGTTGACAAGCATCACCACGAGGTCGCGACCTGCCAGCACGAGCTGGGGATGATCTTTGGCGGGCTGGTTGAACAGGCCGACAACATCCAGAAGTACAAGTATGTGATCCACAACGTGGCCCACGCTTATGGCAAGACCGTGACCTTCATGCCGAAACCGATGAAGGGCGACAACGGATCGGGGATGCACGTCAACATGTCGATCTGGAAGGACGGCAAGCCGTTGTTCGCAGGCGATAAATATGCCGACCTGTCGCAGGACGCGCTGTATTTCATCGGCGGTATCCTGACCCATGCGAAAGCGTTGAACGCGCTGACCAACCCCGGCACCAACAGCTACAAGCGGCTGATCCCGGGCTTTGAAGCGCCGGTTCTGCGCGCCTATTCGGCCCGCAACCGGTCGGGTTGCGTTCGTATTCCGTGGACCGAATCGCCCAAGGCCAAGCGGGTCGAGGCGCGGTTCCCCGATCCGTCCGCCAACCCCTATCTGGCCTTTGCCGCCCTGCTGATGGCCGGTCTTGACGGCATCCGCAACAAGATCGACCCCGGCCCGGCTTCGGACAAGGATCTGTATGATCTGCCGCCCGAAGAACTGGCCGCGATCCCGACGGTCTGCGGATCGCTGCGCGAGGCGCTGGAGGAGTTGGAGAAGGACATGGACTTCCTTCTGGCCGGTGACGTGTTCACCCGTGACCAGTTGGAAAGCTATATGGCGCTGAAGTGGGAAGAGGTTTACGCCTATGAACACACGCCGCATCCGATCGAATACCAGATGTATTACTCTTGCTGATCTGATCAGCGGGACTGCGGAACGGGGCGCCTTCGGGCGCCCCTTTTCAATTCCGCCACGCTGGCGCCCCAATTCTGCCGCGCCCCTGCCCTGCTTTCCCGCCAAGGTAGCGGGGAATTTGATGGGGCCGAGGATGATCAAGACTGCCAAGTCGGCGCGCCGGACCAAGTCCGAGCCGGATATATGGTCTGAGGGCAAGCAATTCGTGCCGGTGGATGCCGGGCATCTAAGCCGGGTCGCGGCGATCCTTGCCCGGCGTCTGGCCTCGCGCAGCTGGTTGCGCGGATCGGTGCGGACGGCAGATTTCGCCATGGCGGTTGAAGATGGCTTGGGTGCGGCGCTGATTGGCCGGATGGGGTCTGTGGGCCGGATCTTGCCGTCACGCGGCGCGGTGGCGCGGCTTTTGGCGCGGGTGTCGCGGCTGGAGGCGACGGCTTCGGCGCTGGTGGACCATCAGGCCCAACCCGTGGCCCCGCTGGAACTGGGCGATCTGCGCGCCTTCATGCAGCAACGCCGGGCCGAAGCCCAGATCATCGCCGCCGAACAGGCCCGCAAAGATTCCATCGCCCAAGCCGCGCGCGAACGTGCCGCCAGTCTTGCCCGCCGCAAACAGGCCGCCGAGGCGGAAACGCTGGTGCCGTTGGTCCAGACCGGCGCTGTTGCGGAAGAAGCCGAGCCGGTCGAAGTGGTCGGCGCGCATGTGGTCGCGGTCGACGAAATGCAAGCGATCCGCATGGCGCTGGCGTCCATCCCCGAGGTGGTCGCACCCGTCGTCGTCGCAGCGCCGCCGCCCCCGGTGGTGCCCGTCCGGCTGTTTGTGGCCAAGACCGAAGACTGGTCCGACCTTGCCGACCTGTCCCCCGCAACCGCCCCACTGACCCCGCCAATCACCCCGCCTCCGGGTTTGGCCCTGCGGATCGGCAAGGCGGTGATGCGGCTTACGGGCCGCGTTCTGGCTTGGATTTTGCACGGAATCTGGCGGTTGATCGGGCCATTGTTGACAAAGATTGTGGCAACAACCTTGGGTTGGGGGCTGGTCGGATTTCTGCTGCCCTATGGACTTTACGGCTCCATCAGCGCCCACCTGAAAGGTCAGGATCTGCGGTACTTTGACTAAGTACCTGTAAGTAAACACGATTTAAGACACCCGCCTTCGGCCATTGCTGATCCTTGTTCCCTGACCACGCGGCCGCAGCGCCATTATGTCAACTGGATCAACAATCACAATTTTGACCAAGTCCGGGCGCAATCAGCGGGCATTGTTAACGAAACGTTACAGGATGCCATCCATGATTTTACCCGGCCCTCCTTTTGGCTCTCATATGGGCGCTTTGCCCCTTGTGCAGGTATTTTTTGCCCGGCCCACCCCGTTCAACTTTGCCCAAGTCGTGTCGGAATTGCGCGCTTTGCTGGATGGCAGCAGCCCCGAAATCCTGGAGGCGCATTGGGATCAGGATGATCTGGTGACGCTGGATCTGGGGCATTTGCGGGTGATCCTGTGCTGCGGCGAAACCGAGATTTCGGGCGGTGCGGCGCATTTGACGCTGGGGCTGACGCAGACCGGCACCTCGGCCACCAATGCGCCCCGGCTAGAGGCGATTGCGCAGGTGCTGGCCCGGCGGCTGGAATCGCGGCATGGGCCGGAAACCGTGGTCTGGGCCGAAATCCTTGGCCCCCTGACGCCCGAGGCGATGGAACTTGCCGCGCATGACATGTTCCGGGTGTCGCTGGCGGGGTATTTCACCGGGGCGGAACCGCTGGCCGAACTGCGCAAACCCGTATCCGAATCCGATGTCATGGCGTTTTTTGGCCGGATGCCGCAGGTCGTCTCGCAGCTGCGCGGAAAAACGCCAGAGCCGACCGACCACCGCCGCGACATGGCCCGCCCGATGGCCGCACAGACCCTCGCCCGGCGCAAGCTGCCCACTTGGGTCTTGTCGGGGGCTTTGGGCGTGGCGGCGCTGATCGTCGTCGTACCCTTGGGGTTAAGCCTGTTGGCCAATGGCGACGGCGAGACGCGCGGGCTGGCGCGGTCGGTGTTTAAGGTCATTCCGCTGGTGTCCGGGCCCACGTCGGACCGTCCCGACCCGGTGCCCGCGATCCGACCCGACGCAAAGCCGGGCTTTGGGCCGGGACTGGACCATCCAAAGGGGCTGTAACGGCTACAACCGCGCCTCGTCCAGCGCCGCCACGGCCTCTGGCGGCAGATTTTCCAGCGGCACCACATAGGTGTGGATCGAAAACAGCACCGCCTGGGTCTGCGGCAAACGCACAAAACACTGACGTTCCGCCCGCAGATAGCTGCCACCGCGCCGGTCGATGCGGGGATCATCCTCGCGCCGGGGTTGGTGCAGGGTCGGGTCGCGGTAAACCAGCGCATTCATCCGCCACAATCCCGCATCGGGCCGGATCACATCGAACATCCGCTGCACGCGGGGGGCCAGATTGCCGTCATAGCTGGGCACCGGACGGTGAATGCCGATCAACGGGCGGCCAATCTTTTCGTGCAGATGCCAAGAGGCGGGAAAGCACAGGACCGCGCCGGTCAGCCGATGTTCCTCGCCCGACTTCTCCATCAGGCACAGATCTTCCTGCACCAGTCGGCCAAGGGTTTTCAGCGGCTCATCCGGGTCCAGCGGCACAAGAACGCCGTCGGGACGCAGGGCGGTCTGCGCCGAAATCTTATATCCGGGCCGGGTCGCAAGGCGCGACAGGATCAGATCATACAGCTCGGCACTGGCGGCACGACCCTCGGGCAGTTGGCGGTACACCAGATCGGGGGCGGTGGCGATCAGGCGGTCGCGTTCCGCCATCTGGGGGGCGAACGCGTCATCCACCACCAGCCAATCGTCGGCCCCCAGCGGCACCACACCGGGCAGGCGGGCAAGGCGGGGGTCCATCCAAGGCAGATGCGGCAGGCGGGTTTGCAGGATCGGGCTGTTCATGTCGTTCAGGCTAACCGGGGCATGGGCAAAGCGGAAGGGGCGAAGAATTGCGACATCGCGCGCGTCGCGCGCGATAGAGCGGGCGGGGCGGTAATCGCCAGACTGGGTGTTACCCCACGAAAGAAGCCCCCATGTCCGACGCCTATGCCCAGACCCGCCGCAAGATCGACCCCTCGCGCGGTGAAACGCTGGGCGACGGCAGCCCGAATGACAATAACCGGGTGGAAATCGGCCCGACGCAGCTGGCCTTTGGCGAATGGGCGGCGGCGGGGCTGGCATTGCCCGATCTGGGGCGGATGCGGCGGCAGCGTTGGGAAAAGCTGACCGCGGCACTGGTGGCGCGCGACATGGCCGGGCTGCTGATGTTTGACCCGCTGAACATCCGCTATGCCACCGACACCACCAATATGCAGCTGTGGAACACCCATAACCCGTTCCGCGCCTGCCTGCTGTGCGCCGATGGTCATATGGTGATGTGGGAATACAAGAACTCGCCGTTTCTGGTGAC
This sequence comes from Paracoccaceae bacterium, assembly GCA_031385345.1. GTDB lineage: Bacteria > Pseudomonadota > Alphaproteobacteria > Rhodobacterales > Rhodobacteraceae > CAIYZT01. The sequence continues at coordinate 5,499 of JANNBI010000478.1, forward strand.
CTTCAATCCGCTGGTGAAAGAGTTGCGATCCGGGGCGACGTTCTTTTACAACTCCACAGGCGACCGGGGCGCGCAGGCGGCGGCAGGTTTCGCGCGTCAGGTGGACGAGATCCTGCGCGCCCATGCCGGGACCAACCGGCGGCTGGCGGTGGACAAGATCATGGTGCATGGGCTGCGCGCGTTGGAAGCGCTGGGATTTGAGGTGCTGGAAGGCGAGGAGGTGACCGAACGCACCCGCGCCATCAAGACCTCGGATGAAATTCTGGCGATGCGCTGCGCCCACCACGCCTGCGAAGCCGCGATGACCGGGATGGAGGTTTTTGCCCGTGAGAACGTGCCGGGCGGCGGCGTCAGCGAAGATGCGATCTGGGCCGAATTGCACCGGGGAAACATCGCGCGCGGCGGCGAATGGATCGAGACGCGGCTTTTGGCATCGGGTCCGCGCACCAACCCCTGGTTTCAGGAATGCGGCCCAAGGATCGTGCAACCGAACGAGATCGTGGCCTTTGACACCGACCTGATCGGCGCCTACGGCTTTTGCATCGATATCTCAAGAACTTGGTGGATCGGTGACGCGCGGCCCACCAATGCGATGATCGCCGCCCATGCCCATGCGATGGACCATATCCGCGACCATCAGGACCGTCTGAAACCGGGGGTGTCGATCAAGGAACTGGTGTTCGGCGGCCATAAACTCGACCCCCAATATCAGGTGCAGAAATACTCTTGCAAGATGCACGGGGTGGGGCTGTGCGATGAATGGCCCTACGTCAACTACCCCGAGGATTGGACCGAGGGTGCCTTTGACGCCGTGCTGGAACCCGGCATGGTGCTGTGCGCCGAGGCTTTGGTGTCGCCTGAAGGCGGGGATTTTTCAGTGAAGCTGGAGGATCAGATCCTGATCACCGAAACCGGGTGTGAGAATCTGACCCATTATCCCTTTGATGCGCGGCTGATGGGGGGGTGAAGGTGGCTATAACCCCAGCTTGGCCGCGATATCAGCCCAGGATATCAGTTTGAAATTGGTGGTGTAGCCCGCGTTCTGATCATCCATCATCACAAGCAGCCCCTTGGGGTAGCCCGGCAGGGCGGCGGCGGTCACCTCCAGCCCATCGGTTTCGGACACGCCGTCAATCGCCCCGGCGGTCACGGACACCAGCCCGGCACAGACTGGCATCGCTGCTCCGTCCAGACGATAGATCGCCGCCTTGTCAATGCCTTGGGCGGAGACCACCAGATGACGCCGGGTGCCGTCGTCGTGAATGCCCAGACCTTCGACATCGTCGATCGGCAGACAGGGTGATCCCACGCGGTCAATCGCGGTGGCGGTCGGCGGGGCAGCCGGATCGGCGTCGAACCGCCAGACGCCAACATCCTCTTCGCCTACGTAGATATGACCACCGGCATCATCCGACACCATGCCTTCGGGCTGACTTTGCACCTTCAGCGCGCGCACAAAGGTCAGCGACAGCTTGCCATCGGCGCTGGTGATTTCCCATTGAAACACATGCCCGGTCTTGAAATTGGCCAGCGCGAACAGGCGCCCGGTCCGGGGATCGTGTTGCAAGGCAAAGCCGTAAAGATCATCCGCGCCGTCGCTCTGACCGGCAGGGATCGCGGGAAAGGCCGGGGGATTGGCCGGCGACAGCACGCCCTGTTCGGACATGGTGTAAAACAACAGGCTGTCATCGTTGCGTTTGGTCACGCCGATCAGCGCCACGCCGCCCGCACCGACATAGGGGCGCAGATCGACGTTGTTCAACTTGCCCGCCGGAAATTCCTGCAACAAAGCGCCTTGCAGGTCATAGACCCGCAGGCCAAAATCCTTGTCGGTGCCGATGATGCGCGAGGCGGCCCCGTCACCGGGCGCGACCCAGATCGCCGGATCATCCGCGTCGCCGTCGGTGGGGGCGGTTTCCGCCTTGGCCTGAACCGTGACACTGGTCTGGGCCAGAACCGGCGCGGTTGTGGTCAGCAAAACGGCGCTGATGATCGCGGGCATCAGCGCGCGCAAAGGGTCAATCCTCAATTTCATATTCCGCGACCGGCGCGGTGAAGGAAATCACCATCCTATCGTCGCCACGAACGGCGGTGATGAAGCCGGAAATCATGCCATCGCCCATCAGGCCCTTGTCATCCGGGGTGCCTTGATCGGACTCCAGCCGCAGGGTGCCGGTCCAGCCGGTGATCTCTTCGTTGAAGGACGCACCATTCACTTCCCATTCCCACTGGGTTTCCAGATTGGACAGCGGGCCAGCCGGAAACTCGGCCTCTTGCAGGACGAAATCGGCGGGCAGGGTCTGGGCCGAGAAGTTCTGATTCTCCATCTCGAACTCGATCTTGCGCTCGGCCCCGCCGATATCCGCCTCCAGCCCGATTTCAAAGTCGAGATAGGCATAGCCCCCCTCGATCGCCGCATATTCGCGCTTGGCGGCGAAGGTCGAGACGCCAGCAGCGGCGGTCACGTCGGGAAACTGGATGTTAAAGGCCGTGCCGTTGACCGTCCCCATCATTACCAGATGCGGCACCGCGCCCAGCCATTCGGCAGGCGGGGCGGTCAGAGTGTTGTTGGCGGTTTCGGCCATCTTGCCCGCGTCTTGCGCCAAGGCTGGCAGGGACAGAGCACACAACAGCAGGGCGGCGCGGGTTAGGACGGGCATTTGCATCTCCTGAAAGGTTGCCCACCGGAGTTTCAGATTCGTGTATCGGCCATATGACAAACGGATCGGGTGCCGGGTCACCGCAGCCGCCGCCTTGGCTTGCAACACGCGCCCCCCCGGTCTATGGCACCAGCATTCCCGCCCTAATTCCCCGCCCCAATACCCCGCGTCCGTCACCCGCCTAAGTCAAAGGTCCGATATGATCCCGCGTTATTCCCGCCCGCAGATGGTCGCCCTTTGGGCGCCCGAAACAAAATTCCGCATCTGGTTTGAAATTGAGGCCCATGCCTGCGACGCCCAAGCGGCGCTTGGCGTGATCCCCGCGGATCATGCGGCAGCGGTATGGAAGGCGCGCGACACCGAATTCGACGTGGCACGCATTGACGAGATCGAAGCCGTGACCAAGCATGACGTGATCGCCTTTCTGACCCATCTGGCTGAAATCATCGGCCCGGACATGGCGCGGTTTGTGCATCAAGGCATGACCTCTTCTGACGTGCTGGACACGACGCTGAACATCCAGCTGGTGCGTGCCACGGATCTGCTGCTGGAGGGGATGGACCGCGTTCTGACGGCGCTGAAAACCCGCGCCTATGAACACAAGGACACCGTCCGCATCGGGCGCAGCCACGGCATCCATGCCGAGCCGACGACGATGGGCCTGACCTTTGCCCGCTTTTACGCCGAAATGGCGCGTGGGCGGGCGCGTCTGGTCGCGGCGCGGGCGGAAATTGCCACCGGGGCGATTTCCGGCGCGGTCGGCACCTTTGCCAATATCGACCCGAGCGTCGAGGCGCATGTCTGCCAAATGCTGGGCCTGACGCCCGAACCGATCAGTACCCAAGTCATCCCGCGCGACCGTCACGCGATGTATTTTGCCACCCTTGGCGTCATTGCCTCCAGCATCGAAAACGTCTCGATCGAAATCCGCCACATGCAGCGCACCGAGGTGCTGGAGGCAGAGGAGTTCTTTTCCCCCGGTCAAAAGGGCAGCAGTGCGATGCCCCACAAACGCAACCCGGTCCTGACCGAAAACCTGACCGGTCTGGCGCGGCTGGTGCGCATGGCGGTGATCCCGGCGATGGAAAACGTGGCCCTGTGGCACGAACGCGACATCAGCCATTCCAGCGTCGAACGCGCCATTGGTCCCGACAGCACGATCACACTGGATTTCGCCCTGCACCGTCTGGCCGGGGTGATCGAAAAGCTGGTGATCTATCCGGAAAACATGCTGGCGAATATGAACAAGTTCAAGGGCTTGATCATGTCGCAGCGCGTGCTTCTGGCGCTGACGCAGGCCGGCGTCTCACGTGAAGACAGCTATCGTCTGGTGCAGCGCAACGCGATGAAGGTCTGGGAAAAGGGCGCCGATTTCAAGACCGAGCTTCTGGCCGACCCCGAGGTGACCGCTGCCCTGTCCCCCGCCCAGATCGAGGAAAAGTTCGATCTGGCCTATCACACCAAACATGTGGACACGATTTTCGCGCGGGTGTTCGGGTCGTAAGCCGGCGTTAACGCAGCAGCCCCCATGGTGACGAAAGAACCGTCATTATGGAGGCCCCATGGCCCTGCAACCCCTCGCCCGTCTTGATCTGCGCCCTGCGGCGGCGGGGGATTTGCGCGTGGTGCCCCATCCGGCCCCGCCGCCCCCCGCACCGCGCCAACTCGCGCCCCGTGAAAAGGCCGCCGTCATCGTGCGGCTGTTGATGGCCGAAGGGATGCCGTTGCACCTGGCCTCGCTTCCCGATCACATGCAGGCGTCGCTGGCTGAACAGATGAGCCAGATGCGCCTGATCGACCGCAGCACCGTGGCCGCCGTGATGCGCGATTTCGTGCAAGAGTTGGAACAGGTCGGTCTGACCTTTCCCGGCGGGATTGAAGGGGCCTTGGCGATGATGGATGGCCAGATCAGCCAGACCGCCGCCTCGCGCCTGCGGCGTCTGGCCGGGGCCTCGTCCAAGATCGACCCCTGGGACCGGATCAACGCCCTGCCCCCCGACCGTCTGATGTCGGTGCTGGAGGAGGAAAGTGTTGAAGTGGCCGCGGTCATGCTGTCCAAACTGCCCGTGCCCAAAGCCGCGGAGTTGCTGGGAAAACTGCCGGGCGAACGAGCGCGCCGCGTCGCCTATGCCGTGTCGATGACCGGCAATGTCGATCCCGAAACCGTGCGCCGGATCGGGGCCAGTCTTGCCACCCAGCTGGACGCGCAACCGCCCAAAGCCTTTGACACCAACCCGGTGGAGCGGGTGGGCGCGATCCTGAACGTCTCGGGCGCGCAAACACGCGAGGATGTGCTGCGGGGCCTCGAAGAAACCGACCGGGGCTTTGCCGATCTGGTGCGCAAGGCGATCTTTACCTTCGTGCATATCCCCAAACGGCTGTTGGCGCGCGATGTGCCCAAGGTGGTGCGCATCGTCGAACCCGGCGTGCTGGTGACCGCGCTGACCGCCGCTGATGCGCAGGTGGATCTGTCGCCCGCGGTCGATCATTTCCTGACCAACATGTCGCAGCGCATGGCGCAGGGCCTGCGCGAAGAAATGGCCGCCCGCCCCAAGCCACGCGAAAAAGAGGCCGAAGACGCGATGTCCGAAGTCGTCAGCGCCATCCGCCAGCTGGAGGCGGCTGGGGAGTTGGTGTTGCTGAAAGAGGAGGATTAGGGGGGCGGGATCGGGCGTGACGGATGGACGCGAAGGCATCGTGCCGGGTGGGTCAAAGCGGCGGGCGCGTGATGTGAAACCGGATGCAGGGACACTACCCCTTCAGCTTTGGCCCCGGCCGCCTTGGACGGTTCGGGTGGCGGCAGATCAGCTGTCCGATCCCGCAGACACGCTACGCCCGTTGGACGGCAGCACTTTCCCCGGAAGCGGCTTGCCCGCGCAAAGTGGTCCGTGTTGCCGAGCATCCAAGTTTGGGACGGGCGATCTGTCCTGACGACGCCAGCGCAGCGGTCTGCCGCACTGACCATTGCCAGCGTTCCGGCGGCGTCTCCGCACCAGCAAAGGATGTGTGGCAGCATCGGACACTCCGCGTGACCCCCCGCCTTCGCCGCCAAACGGCAGCCCCGAAACCCAGCGGATGCCTCGTCACCCCCCTGCTACCCGAACCCGCCGTCCCTAATCGCCGTCGCCCCGCCTCCGCTTTCGGATTGCGGCTTTCCCTTTCGCTGCCCGCGTCTTAGGGTCCGCCACGGCCGCCCTTCCCCCGACCATTTCGCCGGGGCAACGGGCCGCGCGGGATTTTCACGATGGCTTTTTCCTCTGAACAGAACAACCGCAAGGGCATTCTTCTGCTGCTTTTGGCGGTGGCGACGTTCTCGTCGATGGATGCCATCGCGAAGTCTTTGGTGGAAACCTATCCCGCCACCCAAGTCGTCTGGATCCGCTTTGTCGGGCAGTTGGCGCTGGTGGTGATGATCCTGCGCCACCGCTTGATCGCGCAGGTGCGCACCGATTATCCGGTGATGCATCTGTTCCGGTCCGCCTTTCAGTTCGGCGCCACAACGTTTTTCTTCCTGTCGCTGACCTACATCGGCCTGACCGAGGCGACGGCGATTGCCGACATCAACCCGATGCTGATCACGCTGGGCGCGGCGCTGTTTTTGGGCGAAAAGCTGACACGGGCGCGGGTGGTGGGGGTGATCGTCTCGGCTCTGGGGGCGCTGATCGTGATCCGGCCGGGCAGCGATGTGGTGTCGATCGCGGCGGTTCTGCCGCTGCTTTGCGCACTGTGTTATGCCGCCTCGGCGCTGATGACGCGTTATATCGGACCAAAGGAAAGCCCCTGGGCGTCGATGTTCTACGCCTCGGTCTTTGGGACGATCGTGGCCGGGGCCGCCCTGCCCTTCGTCTGGGTGCCGATTGCCTCCGGCGATCTTTGGCTGTTTGTGCTGGTCGGATGCCTTGGCACGGCGGCGCAACTGGCCCTGATCCGCGCCTATTCCGTGGCCGAAGCGGCGGCCATCGCGCCCTATTCCTATACCGGGATTTTCTTTGCCTCGACCTATAGCCTGATCTTTTTCGGAGTATTTCCCGACTGGATCACGTTGGTCGGCATTCTTGTGATCGTGGCCTCGGGTCTTTATGTCTGGTCACAGGAAAAGCCGACGCGCGGCGCGGCAGGATAGGGCGCTTTATGGCGACACAGAAAGAAGCCGGGTTTCAGCCGTCCTATTGGCTGCAAAATCTGGGGCTGCGCGGGCTGTTCGCCGTGCTGCTGGCGCTGCCCTACCGAATGCGGGTGCCGCTGGCGGGTTGGGTCATGGCGCATGTCGTGGCGCCGGTGGCCGGCTACCGCGCAAGGGTGCGCGAAAATCTGGCGCGGATCCTGCCCGACATGCCGCTGGCGCAGCGCCAAGCCCTTGAAATCGCTGTGCCGGACAATGTGGGCCGCACCCTGGTCGAGATTTATTCCGGCGCCGAGTTTGTGGCGCAAGTACGCGACACGCCGGTGCTTGGGGCCGGGTTCGATGCCATTCTGGCGGCGCAGGCGCGAGGTCAGGGCGTGATCCTTGTCGCCGGGCATTTCGGCAATTACGACGTGATCCGCGGCGTGCTGGCCACGCGCGGCCACAAGATCGGCGGGCTGTTCAACCCGATGCGCAATCCCTATTTTGACCGGCATTATCAAAAGACCATCGGCCAGATCTCGCAGCCGATGTTTGCGCGCGGGCGGCGCGGGCTGGCCGAGATGGTCAAGTTTCTGCGCGGCGGCGGCATGGTCGGGATGCTGATTGACCAGCATATGATCAAGGGCAGCGACCTGATGTTCTTTGGCCAAACCGCCCGCACCGCTCTGTCGGCGGCGGAAATGGCGTTGAAATACAATCTGTTGCTGGTGCCGGTGAATGCGATCCGGCAGCCTGACGGTCTAAGCTTTCAGATCATCGTGGACGAACCGGTGCCGCCAGGCGATCCGGTGGCGATGACCCAAGCCCTGAATGACAGCCTGGAGGCTTTGGTGCGCCAATATCCGGCCCAGTGGTTTTGGATTCACCGACGCTGGCGCTGGCCCCAGCCCAAGACCTGACTCATGATCTGACCCATGATCTGACCGCGTGTCAGGGCACCAAAGCCGCCGCCAGAACCGCGCCCATATCGGGCGCCTGCACCAAAATCGCTGCCGCCTCGGCCCCGGAAATCGGCGCGGTCAGTGACAAGGCCTGCGCCCCCGTCCATTCCCCGATCTGGGTGACGCTGGTCACGGTGTTGACGTAGCGGATGGTTTGGCCCGCGTTTTCGCCGTGCAGGATTTCCACCGAAGCCTCGGGCGTGTAGCGCACCAGCAGCACCTGAACCGGCGCGGGCAGGCTTTCGGACGCGGTGCCGGTGACGGTCAGGGTCGCGCCATCGCGGCTGACCGAAACCTTCGCGCGCCGGTCCTTGTTCATCGCCTGCATCACCGCCGACATCAGCGCATGCGAATCCGATCCGACCATCCGCGCCGTGCCATCGACGATGGCTTGGGGGGTGTAGATCATCCGCTCCCCCGCCGCATGGGCATAGGCCTTTTGACGCAAGGTATGGGCGGGGCTGGCAAAAGCGTCCTGCCACCCCAGATAATCCCAGTAATCGACATGAAAGGCCAAGGGCAGAATCTCGACATTCTTGGCCATTTCTTCCAGCAAGGCATCGGCGGGCGGGCAGGACGAACATCCCTGTGAGGTGTAAAGTTCAACCACGACCAGACTGTCCTGCGCCACAGCGGCCCCGGGCAAAGCCAGGGCGATGGCGGTCAATGGTCCGGCAAGACGATGTGCATGATACATGTGTGTGTTCCCCTGACCTTCTTCTAGACGGACGCCACCACAAGTGCCAATCAACCAATTGCGAGTCCGGGCGCCAATTTGTTCACGTCGGCTTTACCAACGGGATTTAACCTCCGGGGCAGAAAGCGGCTGGAATTTCGGCATACTGTGGTATACAATGCCGGCATAGCCATGATTGATTCCCTTGCGCAGGTGTTTACCATAGGGCAAACCCAAGCGCTTACAGCCAGGAGGCCCGAATGACCGTCACCGTCGGACACGATGCAGCCCGTACCCGCAAGACCCTGACCGCAGGTGGCCAGACGGTGGCCTATTATTCAATCCCCGCCGCCGAAGCCGCCGGTCTGGGGGACTTTGCCCGCCTGCCCGCCGCGTTGAAGGTGGTCTTGGAAAACATGCTGCGGTTTGAAGATGGCAAGACCGTCTCGGTCGATGACATCAAGGCGTTTTCGGACTGGGGCAAGATGGCGGGCAAAAATCCCCGCGAAATCGCCTATCGCCCGGCCCGTGTGCTGATGCAGGATTTCACCGGCGTTCCGGCGGTCGTGGACCTTGCCGCGATGCGCGACGGAATTCTGGGCCTTGGCGGCAACGCGCAAAAGATCAACCCGCTTAACCCGGTCGATCTGGTGATCGACCATTCGGTGATGATCGACGAATTCGGCACGCCGCGCGCCTTTCAGGCCAATGTGGACCGCGAGTACGAGCGGAATATGGAGCGGTATGTGTTCCTGAAATGGGGGCAGAAGGCCTTTAACAATTTCCGCGTCGTGCCGCCCGGCACTGGGATCTGCCATCAGGTCAACCTTGAATATCTGGCGCAGACGGTCTGGACCGACACCGATCAGACCGGCCAGATGGTCGCCTATCCCGACACGCTGGTCGGCACCGACAGCCACACCACGATGGTCAACGGTCTGGCCGTTCTGGGCTGGGGCGTCGGCGGGATCGAGGCGGAGGCCGCCATGCTGGGCCAACCCGTGTCGATGCTGATCCCCGAGGTTGTGGGCTTCAAGCTGACCGGCCACATGGTCGAAGGCACCACGGCCACCGATCTGGTGCTGAAAGTCGTGCAGATGCTGCGCAAACACGGCGTGGTGAACAAGTTTGTGGAGTTTTATGGTGAAGGGCTGGACCGTCTGCCCTTGGCCGACCGCGCCACCATCGCCAACATGGCCCCCGAATACGGCGCGACCTGCGGCTTTTTCCCGATCGACGGGGAAACCATCCGCTACCTGCGTGGCACGGGCCGCGAGGAATCCCGGATTGCGCTTGTCGAAGCCTATGCGAAGGCGAACGGCATGTGGCGCGATGAAACCTATGATCCGATCTATACCTCGACCCTGCATCTGGACATGGGCAGCATCGTTCCGGCGATTTCCGGCCCCAAGCGCCCGCAGGATTACCTGCCCCTGACCGAAGCCAAGGCGTCTTTTGCCTTGGAAATGGCCGGATCTTTCGCCCGCCCACAGGGGGTTGAGGTGGCGGTCAAGGGCCATGATTTCACCATGTCCTCGGGCAAGGTGGTCATCGCGTCAATCACGTCCTGCACCAACACCTCGAACCCTTACGTGATGATCGGCGCCGGTCTGGTGGCGCGCAAGGCCCGCGCTTTGGGTCTGAAATCAAAGCCTTGGGTCAAAACCTCTCTCGCGCCCGGAAGCCAGGTCGTGTCCGAATATCTGGAGGCTGCGGGTCTGCAAGAGGATCTGGACGCCGTCGGCTTCAACCTTGTCGGCTATGGCTGCACCACTTGTATCGGCAATTCGGGGCCGCTGGACCCGGCTATTTCCGCCGCGATTGGCGAAGGTGATCTTGTCGCCGCCGCCGTCCTGTCGGGCAACCGCAACTTTGAAGGCCGTATCAGCCCGGATGTGCGGGCCAACTACCTCGCCTCGCCGCCCTTGGTCGTGGCCTATGCGCTGGCTGGTGACATGAACATCGACATCACGACTGAGCCTTTGGGCATGGGCACCAATGGCCCGGTCTATCTGCGCGATGTCTGGCCGACGAATGCCGAAATCTCGGATCTGGTAAATGCCACCGTGACCCGCGCGGCCTTTCAGAAACGCTATGCCGATGTGTTCAAGGGCGATGCCAAATGGCAGGCGGTCGAGATCACCGATAGTGAAACCTATGACTGGCCCGCATCCTCGACCTACATCCAGAATCCGCCCTATTTCAAAGGCATGTCCAAAACGCCGGGGGTGATTTCCAACATCACCGGGGCGCGGGTGCTGGCGCTATTGGGCGATATGATCACCACCGACCACATCTCTCCGGCCGGATCGTTCAAGGCGGGCACGCCTGCGGGGCAATATCTGGCCGAACGGCAGGTTCCGGTCAGCGAGTTCAACAGCTATGGCGCGCGGCGCGGCAACCACGAGGTGATGATGCGCGGCACCTTCGCCAATATCCGCATCAAGAATGAGATGCTGGCGGGGGTTGAAGGTGGCTATACCAAGGGGCCGGACGGGGTTCAGACCTCGATTTATGACGCCTCGATGGACTATCAGGCGGCGGGTGTGCCGCTGGTGATCTTTGGCGGCATTGAATATGGCGCGGGGTCAAGCCGCGACTGGGCCGCCAAAGGCACGGCGCTGCTGGGCGTCAAAGCCGTGATTGCTGAGAGTTTTGAGAGGATCCACCGGTCCAATCTGGTGGGCGTGGGGGTGATCCCGTTTGAATTTACCGGCGGCGATACGCGCAAATCTCTGGGCCTGACCGGGGATGAGGTGGTGTCGATCACGGGCTTGGACGGCGATCTGAAACCGCTGTCGAACGTGACCTGCCAGATCGCCTTTGCCGATGGCTCGGTCAAAGAAATCCAGATCAAGTGCCGCATCGATACCGAGATCGAGATTGAATATGTCGAACACGGCGGCGTGTTGCATTATGTGCTGCGCAATCTGGCGGCGTCCTAAGGCGGGGGGAACGGCCCGGAGATTCGGGCCGTAACCTTCTGTTAACTCTGAAAGACCACATAAACGCAAAAAGACCCGGGGGCGCGTCCTTGGGTCTTTTGTTCTTCTTAAGTTCTGGCTGCTAGCTTTTGAAAACCCCATGTGACCGGAGTTTTCCCCCAGATGCCCAGATCCCTGCACAAATCCCTGCCCCCCTTGGCCCCGCCAGACCCCCCGGCGCAGATACGTTGGCTGACCCTGCCCGGCAGCTTTCCCGGCGAAATCCTGCTGATGGGCGCGGCGCTGCTGATCCTGGGGTTAAGTTAGGCGGTCACGTCATGGCCATACAGCCAGTCGAACCGCGACAGGGCAAAGCCCGGGGCCAACCGCCCCGAGATCCGAAGACCCAAATGGGCAAAGGCGCGCAAAGGCTCTCGCAGGTGATAGGCGCGGGCATTGGCGTTCGCGGCCTGCACGATGCGCGTCACGCGGGCCTGCCGCAGGGATTGATAGGCGGCAAGGGCGCTGGCCAGATCCCGGTAAGTGGTCAGGCTCTGCGCCGGGTTGCTGGCAGCAAGGACGGCGGGATCGCGGGCCGGAACGGGACTGGCAGCGGCGGTTGACCCACGGTTCAGCCCCAGATCCCGCACGCCCGCCAGAATCCGGGCCAGAACAAAGGCATCCTCCAGCGCCATGCTGGCCCCCTGCGCCAGAAACGGCAGGGTCGGATGCACCGCGTCGCCAAGGATCACAGCACCACCCTTGGGCAAAGCGCGGCCCCAGGTTTCCGCGACCTTGTGGCGAAACAGCCCCCACAGCCCGACTTCGTCCACTTGGTCCAGCCAGTGGCGCACCTTGGGATCGAAGGCTTCGAAGGCGCGGCGCAGGTCGGTCGGATCATCGCGCAGTGACCAGCTTTCCTGCGTCCATGTCGCGCGCTCTTCGACCGCGACGATGTTGCGCAGGGTGCCGCCGCGCAAGGGGTAGCTGACCAGATGGCGACCGGGGCCCATGAAAACCTCGGCCTCATTTGGCGCGTCAGGATCACAAGGGATCAACGCCCGCCAAGCGACCTGCCCGGTGAAAAACGGCGTCTCGGGGCCGTTCAGCGCGGCGCGGGTCAGTGAATGCAGACCGTCGGCACCGATCAGAAGATCGGGCGTCACCTGCCCGTCGTCGGTGGTCAGACGCGGACGATCGCCCGA
>JANNBI010000521.1:0-5589 GCA_031385345.1 Paracoccaceae bacterium
GAAAACCCCAATGCCACCGCTTCTTGTGGCTGCGGGACGTCATTTTCGATCTGACCCTGTCGCAGTGCTGCAAATGCGCTAAACCCCTGACCAAAGGGGAAGTTTCATGTCCATCGTCCTGATCATCGGCTCTGGCCCCAATGCGGTTCTTGCGCGTGACTGGCCGCGTGCCAGTTTTGACCGCATCGTGGTGATCAACAACGCCCATCTGGTGCGCCCCGATTGGGATGACCACATTTTCCCTTGGGATTTTCCCGCCGACCGCGTGCCGCCGCTTGGCCCCGGGCAGCGCAGCATTCAGCAAGACCTATTCGTGCCGGCCCAGAACGCCTTTGGTGGTTTTGTCTATGCCGGGGGCACGATGGCCTTTACCGCCGGTTACTGGGCGCTTGCGGCGCTGAAGCCGCGCGTTCTGGCCTTCATGGGCTGTGACATGCATTATCCCGCCACGGGCGCTACGCATTTTTATGGCACCGGCACGCCCGACCCCTTGCGCCCCGACATCACCCTGCGCTCATTAGAAGCGAAATCGGCCCGGATGATGATCCTTGCGGCCCGGATGGGCTGCGCCATGGTCAACCTGTCGCATGGCCCATCGCGGCTGGTCCTGCCGCGCACCGGTCTGGCCGATCTGTCCGCCAGCCTGCCCACGCCCTATGATAATGCTTTGGCCGATGAAGCCCTCGTGCGCGAAACCGCCCTAAATTACATCAGCCCCTCGGGCCGCTATTGGGAAGAGGCGGAGAGGTTTGACATCGCGGAAATCGACGCTTTGGACGCGTTGTGGCTGCGCGCGGCCCAGACCACGGCCTAGGGCGGTCTGATCCCCGGCTTTCCAAGACGGTGCATCTGTCTTAGACATTGGGAAACACCGGCAAAGGTCCGTCCCATGAAAATCGCCACCTTCAACATCAACGGCATCAGGGCCAGGCAGGACGCCTTGACGGACTGGCTTGTCGAATGCGCGCCCGATTTGGCCTGCCTGCAAGAAATCAAATCGCTGGATGAAAACTTCCCCCGCGCACATTTTGAGGCGCTGGGATACCGGGTCGAAACCCATGGCCAGAAAAGCTTTAACGGGGTGGCGATCCTGTCCAAATTGCCGCTGGAGGATGTGACACGCGGCCTGCCGGGCGACGCCGCCGACGAACAGGCCCGCTGGATCGAGGCGACCGTCGTGGGCACCAAAAAGGTGCGCGTTGGCGGTCTGTATCTGCCCAACGGCAATCCCGCACCGGGGCCGAAATACGACTACAAACTCGCCTGGATGGCGCGGATGCAGGCCCATTTCAGCAGCCTTCTGGCGCTTGAAATGCCGTTGGTGTTCTGCGGCGATTACAATGTGATCCCGCAGCCCGAAGATGCCGCCAAGCCCGAGCTTTGGGTCAATGACGCGCTGTTCCTGCCGCAATCGCGCGCCGCCTTTCGCCGCCTGATGGCGCTTGGGCTGACCGAAGCCTTCCGCGCCATCAACCAAAAACCCGGTCAATATTCGTTCTGGGATTTTCAGGCCGGCGCTTGGGAGCGGAACAACGGCATCCGCATCGACCACCATCTTTTGTCGCCGCAAGCCGCCGATCTGCTGCTGGATTGTCAGATCGACAAGGCCGTGCGCGGGCGGGAACGGCCGTCGGACCACGTCCCGGTCTGGATCAAGCTGGACGCGTGACCCGCACGCGACCAAAAATTTTTAGCTAAAAATTTTCCAGCGCCGGGCCGGTAATGGTCATCCCCCCGCCAGAGCCTTATCCAGTTCCGGTCGGAACCGTTGTTCATAATCCGACCCCACCAAGGGCCCGATGAATTTGAACAAAACCGTGCCGTCCGGGCCAAGGATAAAGGTTTCGGGCGGCGCCGTGACCCCCCAGTCGATCCGCATCTTGCCCTTGGGATCAACGGCGATGGCGGCAAAGGGATTGCCCGCCTCGGCCAGAAAAGCCAGCGCATCCGCTTCGCGGTCCATCATGTTCACGCCATAAACCACGACGCCCTCGGCGGCCAAGGCCTTCAGTGTCGGATGTTCGGCCCGGCAGGGCGGGCACCAGGACGCCCAGAAGTTCACAATCTTCACCCCGCCACTTTGCAGCATCGCGTCGGTCAATTGCGGCACATCTGGCAAGGCAAGTTCCAGAACGGCGGGGGCCGGTTGACCGATAAAAACCGATGGCAGACCTTCATCCTTCGACAAAAGTCCCACCCAGAACACCGCCGCCAAAGCCGCAAAGGCCAGGGGTGGCAATAACATCAACGGCTTAACCATGATCTGCCCCTTTGCGCGCTTCAACCTCGGCCAGACGTGCCTTGGCGCGGCGCGACTGTACCCAGGTCAGCGCCACCAACGCGGCCAGCATCACCAACGTTGCGCCGTAAGCCGATAGCACTGTGACGGCGTATTTCCCAAGATCCGGCATCATGTCGCCCTCCGCTCACGCGCCATCAGCGCGGCAGTCCGGCGCAGACGGATTTGCGTCCGGGTGCGCACCAGCACCAGCGCCACAAACAGCAGTCCGAACCCCGCGATGGAAATCACCAAAGGCTGCCAGAATAAATCGCTGACATGCTCTTCCTTGTCCAAAGACAGGCTGGCCCCCTGATGCAGCCCCTGATTCCAGAAATTCACCGCATAGCGCGACAAGACCGCAAACACCGCCCCGACCATGCACAGGACCGAGGTCAGATCAGCAGCCGTATCGGGATCCTCGATCGCTTCCCACAGGGCCATGTAGCCAAGGTAGAACAGGAACAGGATCAGGAAGGATGTCAGACGCGGATCCCAGGCCCACCAGGTTCCCCACATCGGCTGGCCCCAGATCGCCCCGGTGACAAGGCCGATCAGGGTAAACACCATGCCAACAGGCGCCGCCGCACGCGCCGCCAGTGCGCTGACATGATGCCGCCGGATCAACCAGATCAACGAGGCCACCAGCATCATGAACCAGGCCGAAATCGCCATCGTCGCGGCCGGCACATGAATATACAGGATCTTGACGGTGGAGCCTTGTTTGTAGTCATCCGGGGTGAAGAAAAATCCCCAGACCAACCCCACAGCCAGCGCCAGTGCCGCCAGCCCCGCCACCCAAGGCAGAAGCTTTTCGGTCAGACGCATAAAGCGCAACGGGTTGGCATATTCCCAGATCGACATGGGCCTTCCTTTTCGATTGTCGCGGGCCGGTCAAGGCCGCGCGGTCTTTTATCACGACATGTTCAGCGCAGGGATATGCGAATTGCCGCAGCCGCGGCAAAGGGCAGGACCGCGGTCGATCCCGCCGTGATTGCGGCCAGAAGAAGCAGCGGCGGCGTCACCTCCATCCCCAAAGCGCCGCGCCGCACCACTTCGGCCCCAAAGATCAGGGTCGGCACGTAAAGCGGCAGGACCAGCAGCGACAACAGCAGCCCGCCACGTTTGACCGCGACCACCAATGAGGCCCCGAAGGCCCCGATGATCGACAGCGCCGGGGTTCCGACCGCCAGCGTCACCACCAGCCAGCCAAACCCCGCTGCGGGCAGGTTCAGCATCAGCGCCAGCACCGGGGACAGGGCCGTCAACGGCAGGCCCGTCACCAGCCAATGCGCCAGCGCCTTGACCGCGACCACCCCCTCCATCGGCATGGGAGAGGTCGCCAGAAGGTCCAACGACCCATCCTCGTAATCCAGCGCGAACAACCGGTCGAGCGACAGAAGGCACGCCAGCAGCGCCCCCACCCACAGGATACCGGGCGCAATCCGGCCCAAAATTGCGCCGTCCGGCCCGACCCCCAGCGGCACCAGAACCGCGACCAGCAGGAAAAACGCCAGCGCAAGGCCAAAGCCGCCGCCTGCACGAAAGGCCAGTCGCAGATCGCGGATCAGCAGGGCCTTCACGTGAAAGCCTCGTCAAAGCCGTCGGGCGAGGGCGCGTTGTCGCGGGCGCGGTAAGGGGTCAGATCCAGCACCTGCGCCTCGGGCAGGCCAAGGTCGATATGACTGGCGATGATCGCGGCGCCACCTGTGGCCAGATGGTCGCGCAGCACCTGCCCGAACAGCGCGACCGAATTGCGGTCAAGGCTGACGGTTGGTTCGTCCAACAGCCACAGCCAGCGCCCAGTGACCAGCAACCGCGCCAGTCCCAACCGCCGCTTTTGCCCGGCTGACAGCTCTGCCGCCCGCCGCGCCGCCAGATGGGTCAGGTTCATCGCCTCCATCGCGGCGCTGACACCGGTTTGGCCATGGACCGCCGCCCAAAACTCCAGATTCTCGGCCAGGGTCAGGACAGATTTCAACCCATCAGTATGCCCGGCATAGGTCCAGCTGTCGGGCGGAATATGAAGGTTCCCGCGCAGCGACGGTTGCAGCCCAGCCAGACAACGCAGCAACGTGGTCTTGCCCAGACCGTTCGGCCCGGTCAGAACCATTGCCTGCCCGGCGGTAACGGCAAGATTGACCCCTTCCAGCACCGCGACCCCGGCCCGCGCGACGGCCAGGTTTTCGGCACTCAGCGTCAGGGCCTGCCAGTCCGGCCTTACCAGCATTGGCTGGTGCCATTGTAAATCTTACACTCCAAAGCTCGCGTGACCGCCAAACAGAACTCCTTACTATCGGAGCAGTTTCGCAAAATGAATACGGGGGGGCGGATCATGGCAGCGGCAAGGCGACCAAAGCGACCCGGCGGCCCTCACCGATCAGATGGTTAAAGGCCCGCGCGGCCGAAGCGGTGGACATCGGATCAACGCCGATGCCCGCCTGCTCCATTGCCTCGCGAAAGCTGCGCGGGGCCAGGGCAATTTCGGCACCGCCCCCGAACAGCAGCACGTCGATGCGCCCGGCAAGGGTCAGGGGGGTGGCCATGTCCGACATGCCGCCCCAAACCTGCGCACCCCAGGGCGACAGAAGCAGTGGGCCGCGTAGCACATGCGCGCCGATCCGCATGAACCCCGGCCCCACCCCGTCAATCAACACGGCGGCGTCAAAGATCAGCGAAGCAAATCCCGGCTCAGGCGTCGATATTGGCGAATTCATGGTCCGCCCCCTTGTTGGATTTCGGTTTGTCGCTGCGATCCAGTCCGATGATCAACACGATATTCTTGGCCACATAGACCGAGGAATAGGTGCCCAGCACGATGCCGACGAAGATGGCAAAGGTAAAACCACGGATCACGTCACCGCCAAAGATCAGCATCGCCCCAACCGCAATCAGCGTGGTGACCGAAGTCATCAGCGTCCGCGACAGGGTTTCGTTGACCGACAGGTTCATCACCTCGCGCAGGGGCATGGTTTTGTATTTGACCAAATTCTCGCGCAGCCGGTCGAACACCACCACCGTGTCGTTGATCGAATAGCCAAGGATGGTCAGCAAGGCCGCGATGATTGACAGGTCAAACTTGATCTGGAACAGCGCGAAAATACCCACGGTGATGAACACGTCATGCAGCAGCGCCAGAACCCCGCCAAGCGCGAACTGCCATTCAAACCGCAGCCAGATATAGGCCATGATCGCCAGCGACGTGACCCCGACCGCAAGGATTGACGACCAGATCAGCTCTCCCGAGACTTTTGGTCCGACGGATTCGACCGAGGTGACGACCAGATTGGCATCGACTGCCGTCAGTGCCG
>JANNBI010000017.1:0-4079 GCA_031385345.1 Paracoccaceae bacterium
CCACGCCCAGCAGCGCGCCCATGCCCAGTTTAGCAAGATCTGCCTCGTCCAGAACCTCTACCTCGACGCCCAGATCGCGCAACTCGGTCAGGCGGCGGGCAAATTCGGTCGTCGTCAGCACATTGGCGGGTTCGTTCACCAGATCGCGGGTGAAAAACACGCCCTCGGCAAGGGGCGCAATCGCGGCAATTTCAATGCGGTGCCGGTCCGTGTCCGTCACCATCATCGTCAACGCGCCCAGACCCTGTGGCTCGGCGGTTTTGTGGTCGGTAAAATCATAGCAGCGCAGCACGGCACCTAGCCCGATTTCGGCAGCAAGGGGATGGTTGGCGGCAAGAACGAGGGTGTCGGTTTTGCCATGGCCCTTGGCAATCGCGCCGCCCGCCTTGCGCGCGGTCAAACGGTCGGCGCGGCGCGGCAGAAAGACCACCAGCAGGCTTTCGCTGGCAAGACCAGCGGGAAAGGCCAGTTCGCGCGCCTCGCCGGGTTTCAGCGCCACAAAAGCTGGGCTGGCCAGAAACCGTTTCAATGCGCCGCGCATGATACGGTCCAGCCGCGCCCCGGACGGACTGATCCGGCCCGCGTCTTCGACGATCAGGGCAATCCGACCGGCAAAGGTTGGCAAAGCCTTCAGATCAAGGGGAAGAAGCGAAAGGTGCAACGGTTTCATGGGGTTCTCCTGAAGGGCGGCCGGGGGTTGCGGCCAGCTTTGGGCCAAAGCTAGCCACTGAAGGGCGAAACTACCAGATGGGAGTTTTCCCCGGCGCAGAATGTAAGATAGACACAAGGCCAGACCAAACCGGACCGCGCCCTTGCCAAGATTCGACCGCTACATGTTTTCCCAACTGCTGGCGCTTTTTGGCTTTTTCGCCTTGGTGCTGGTCGCGGTCTATTGGGTGAACCGGGCCGTCGGGTTGTTCGACCAATTGATTGGTGACGGACAATCGGCGCTGGTGTTTCTGGAAATTTCGGCCCTGACCCTGCCCAATGTGATCAAGCTGGTTCTGCCCATCGCGGCCTTTGCCGCCACGGTCTATGGGACCAACCGGCTTATGTCGGACAGTGAGTTGGTTGTGATGCAGGCCACCGGGTTTTCCAGCTTTCGCATGGCGCGTCCGGTGATCCTGTTTGGGCTGACCGTCGCGGGGATGATGCTGATCCTGACCCATTTTCTGGTGCCACAAAGCCGGTTGATGATGATTGAACGGCGCGATGAGATTTCGGCAAACGTGACCGCGCGCTTCCTGAAAGAGGGGCAGTTCATGCATCCGTCAAAAGGTGTGACGCTGTATATCGGCAATATCGCGGACAACGGCGCGTTGGAGGGTCTGTTGCTGACCGACACGCGAAACCCAAACCGGATGACGACCTTTACCGCCAGTCGGGCGCTGTTCGTGCGCGGCGAAAACGGGCCGAAGTTGATCATGATCGACGGCATGGCGCAGGTACTGACCACTGAAACCGATCGCTTGTCGGTGACACGGTTTGCGGATTTCACCTATGATCTTGGAGGGCTAATCGCCGGGCGTGGACCAAGGGGACGCAGCGCGGATGAGGTTTCGACGCTGGATTTAATGTCCCCGTCCGACGCCTTGCTGGCCGAGACGAAATCCACCCGCGCTGCCCTTATCTTTGAGGGCCACAGCCGTTTTGCCGAGCCTTTTCTGGCACTTGGCGTGGCACTGATCGCCTTTGGGGCGCTGTTGCAGGGAAGCTACAGCCGGTTCGGGTTGTGGCGGCAGATCGGGCTGGCGGTAGCGCTGATGGTGCTGGTGCAGGGCGTGGCAACGGCGGCGGTCAGCATCGGGTTGGGAATGCCGCGCGGCTGGATCCTTGCCTATTTCGCGCCGGTTTTGGCGGTGCTGACCGGGTTTGGTTTGCTGTGGTGGTCGCAACGTCCGCGCCGTGTGCCGGACCGGGCGGTGCCGGCATGATCCTGGACTTCTATATTTGCCGACGGTTCCTTTGGTTGTTCCTGCGAGTTTTTGGCGGTTTTTTCGCCGTTATGGTCGCCATCGGGGTTTTGGAGGAGTTGCGGCGGTTTTCCGACAACGGCATCACCTTGCGGCAGGCTATTACCTTGTCATTGCTGAATGCCCCGGCCAGCATTTACCAAATTCTGCCCTTAATCATGATCCTTGCCGCCATCGGGCTGTTCATGGGATTGGCAAAATCGTCGGAACTGGTCGTTGTGCGGGCCAGCGGACGATCCGGTTTGCGGTTTCTTCTGGCCCCGGTGGCGACAGCGCTGCTGATCGGTGGGTTCGGCGTCACGGCGTGGAACCCGATCGTCGCCGCCACCTCGCGCGCTTATGACGAGATGTCGTCAGGTCAGGCGCGCGGCGGGTCGGTGCTGTCGGTCAATGAGGCTGGGTTGTGGCTGCGTCAAGGGTCGGCCAATGGTCAGACCGTCATTCAGGCCCAACGCGCCAATCTGGACGGGACCGAACTGTTCGATGTGACTTTCTTAACCTATGACGAAGCCGGTGTGCTGGACGCGCGCGTTTCTGGCCCAAGTGCTGTGCTGACCGATGGAGCTTGGGTGCTGCACAAGGCCAAATCCTGGTCCTTCGCATCGGCCAATCCCGAACGGCAAGCCAAGACCGACCTGATCGACCTGCGCGTGCCAACCGATCTGACCCGCGACAAGATTGCCGACAGCTTTGGCACACCACGCGCGGTGTCAATCTGGGATTTACCGCAATATATCAGAGAGTTGGAACGCGCGGGGTTTTCTGGCCTGTCACATCGTATGTGGTTCAACGTCGAGATTGCCGCGCCTGCCTTTCTCGCCGCGATGGTGTTGATCGCCGCGGGGTTCACCATGCGCCATTCCCGCGCCGGGCGCAGCGGACCCTTGATTTTGATGGCGCTGCTGTGCGGCTTTCTGATCTTTTTCCTGCGCAACTTCGGGCAGGTTCTGGGCGAGAACGAGCAGATTCCGGTTCTTCTGGCCGCTTGGTCTCCGCCCTTGGTCGCGATCTTTTTGTCGGTCGGCCTGCTGTTGCACCTGGAGGATGGCTGAGATGGGGCGGCTGTTTATTCTGGTGACGGTGCTTTTGGGGTTGGCCGCCCCGGCCCTGTCGCAAGACCGTGCCACCCTTCTGGCCGACAGCCTGTCCATTATCGGCGGCAACCGGTTGATCGCTGAAGGCCATGTTGAAATCTTGTTTCAGGGTCAGCACCTGACAGCCTCGCGGCTGATTTTCAACGCCGACGCCGACAGTCTGATCATCGAAGGCCCGATCCGGGTGGAGGACAGCAAGGGCAACGTCATCCTTGCTGATCAGGCCCAGTTGTCCGCCGATCTGACCGAGGGGATTTTGACCTCAGCGCGGGTGGTTTTGGCCAACCGGCTGCAATTGGCGGCGGCGGAAGTACGGCGCAGCGACGGGGGGCGGTTCACCGGATTGGTGCGGGTTGCGGCCTCGTCCTGCAATGTTTGCGGGGGGCGGGTGCCGCTGTGGGAAATCCGGGCGAAGTCAGTTTTGCATGATGTGGATGCGCAGCAGCTGTACTTTTCCGGTGCGCAATTGCGGTTTGCGGGGGTTCCGGTGTTCTATCTGCCTCGCCTGCGCCTGCCGGACCCGACACTTGAGCGGGCCAACGGCTTTTTGACGCCCAGTCTTTCATCTTCATCCAGTCGCGGGTTTGGCATTCGGTTTCCCTATTTCGTCACCTTGGGATCCAGCCACGATCTGACCTTGACCCCCTTTGTCACCTCTAAATCGGGCCGAACCCTGGAACTGCGTTACCGCGAGGCGCTGCGCGGTGGCGATTACATGATCACCGGGTCGTTTTCGAGGGATCAACTGAACGCAGGGCCGTTGCGCGGCTATCTGGAGGCCGAGGGCCAGTTGGCATTGCCGCTGGGTTTTACCGCCACCGCGAATACAATTTTGGTGTCCGATGGAACCTATTTGTCGGATTACAATATTTCGGATGCTGACCGTCTCGACAGCCGGCTGACAATCTCGCGAACCAAACGCAATGCTTTCATCGAAGGTCAGGTGATCGGCTATCAATCCCTGCGCCCCGGCGAAAATGATGGCACCCTTCCCAAGGTCATCGCAGATCTG
>JANNBI010000127.1:0-2126 GCA_031385345.1 Paracoccaceae bacterium
ATTTGAAACCGGGATAGATGAAGATGTCGGTCGGCCCGCGCCATGGCTCCACCCTGCCCGACCGCGCCGCCGTCTCGATCAGCCGCAGCGCCGTAGTGCCAACCGGGATCACCCGCCCGCCCGCCGCTTTCGTCGCATTGATCTGCGCCGCAGCCTCGGGCGTCACCTCGCCCCATTCGGCATGCATCTTGTGGCTCGTCACATCTTCCACCTTCACCGGCAAAAAGGTGCCGGCACCGACATGCAGGGTCACTTCGGTAAACTGTACGCCCTTTGCCGCCAGCGACGTAAGCAATTCGGCGTCGAAATGCAGCGAGGCGGTGGGCGCCGCCACCGCCCCTGAATGACGGGCAAAAACGGTCTGATAGTCGTCCATGTCCTGCGCGTCCGAGGCGCGTTTGGCGGCGATATAGGGCGGCAGGGGCATGAATCCGGTCCCGGCCAAGGCCGCATCGAAATCGCCGCCGGTCAAGTTAAACTCCAGATGCAGGTCAGTGTCGGATTTGGCGGCGACAGTTGCCGACAACTGATCCGAAAACACGATCACCTCACCCAATTGCACCTTGCGCAGGGGTTTGGCCAATGCGCGCCAGCCATTGGCCAGCGGTTCCAGCAAGGTGATCTCGACCTTGGCAACCGCCTCGCCCCGTTTGCGCTGACCAAACAGGCGCGCGGGGATCACCTTGGTGTTGTTCAAAACCAACCGGTCACCGGGGCGAAACACCTCTACCAGATCGCGCACCTGCAGATCGCGGATCGTCCCGCCCTCGGCCAGCAGCAACCGGGCCGAAGATCGCGGCTTGGCGGGTCTGGTGGCAATCAGATCCTCGGGCAGATCAAAATCGAAATCCGACAGCTTCACGGGGCAACTCCCTCGGGTTTGGGTGGCGCGCGGCGAAAGATCTCGCGGAACATGCCGGGGGTCAGGATCGACAGGGGATTGACCGACACCTGCGGCTCCTCCGCCGTGCCGTCCAGACGATAGGTAAAGCCGAACAGCCCCTCGCCCTTGCGGGTCAGGATCGCGCCGATGCCGTTCAGCAGGTAAATTGGGGACAGCACGCCGCCCATGCGCAACCGCCCGCTGTCGGTCTGATAAGTCCCCTCCATCGACACCCCCATCGAGGCCCCGACCGCCGAGGATCGGTTGATCGTCACCTGCGACGGGGTCAGCACGAAATCCGCTTCGGCCTGATTGAACACGATGCCGGAACCGTTCAACTGCTCTAGCAGGCCGATCACCGAAATGGCGTTCAGCAGGTCGGCCAGCACATTGGCGTTGCGCACCCGCAGATTGTCGATCACCGCGCGCCCGTCGTAAACGCCGGTTTCGGCGCGCGGGCTAAGGTGCAGATCGACCGAGCCACCGCGCGCGGAATCAAAAATCCCCGCCGCCTTCAACGCCGCCCCGGCATCGTCCGAGACGACACGCACCCCGATGCCGTGCGCTTCGGGCGCGACGCCGCCCGAAATTGGCACAGCCCCGCCCAGATCGGCCGAAAACGGCCCGTTCACCCCGGCCGCATCCAAAGTGAAATCACCGCGAAACCCGGTCAGGGAAATGCTGTCGGTTACCCGGAATTCCGACAGACGCAGGCTAAGGGGCGATCCCGCCGCGCTGCCGCCGCCGGAGCTGCCGCGCTGGTCCGAGGCCGGAAACTCGCGGAAATCTATCGCGCCCGAGGTCACGGCAAAGGACAGGGGCGTGGTGCCCTTGATTTCAACCGCGCCGTCCAGCCAGCCGCGCATCGTCACGCGGTCAAACCGCGCCACGTCCAGCCGACCGTTGTCGCGGAAGGTCACGGCACCGCTGGCGTTCAACCCAGCGCCTTCAAATTCCAACCGGCTGACGTTGGGCGGGGTGGACAGGCGCGCCGCCACCTCCAGCCGGGCAGTAGCCCCTGCGGCCTTTGTCCAGCCCAGTTCCGGCAGGGCCAGGCTGGTGCCTAGCAGATCCGAGGTCAGGACCAGTTCCGGCGCCTGCCCCTTTGGCAGATCAATGCGCATCTGCCCCCAGGACGCGCCCTTGACCATGCCCTTGGGCAGGCCCAGATCAAAGATATCAACCGTGCGCGGCGACACCTCGATGCGGCCCGCGACAAAGGCCACCGGGGCATCGGCACCAA
>JANNBI010000172.1:0-2823 GCA_031385345.1 Paracoccaceae bacterium
GGCGCTTATGTCGATGAAGGCGCGATGGTTGACGGCTGGGCCACGGTCGGATCCTGCGCGCAGATCGGCAAGAACGTGCATCTGTCGGGCGGCGTCGGCATTGGCGGCGTGCTGGAACCGATGCAGGCCGGCCCCACGATAATCGAGGACAACTGCTTTATCGGCGCGCGGTCCGAGGTGGTCGAAGGCTGCATCATCCGCGAAGGGTCGGTTCTGGGGATGGGCGTTTTCATCGGCAAATCGACCAAGATCGTTGATCGCGAAACCGGCAGCGTCACCTATGGCGAGGTGCCCGCCGGTTCGGTCGTGGTGGCGGGGTCAATGCCGTCCAAGAACGGGATCAACCTGTATTGCGCCGTGATTGTGAAGAAGGTCGATGCGCAGACCCGGTCCAAAACCAGTATCAACGAATTGCTGCGCGACTAGGCCTGATTGCCGCTGCGCCGAGTCTGGCCGCGGCGCAGCGATTCCGGATTTAGGGCCTATACAGGCGGGAACATTCTCTATATGGCCCGTCAATCGGCCCGAAAACTCCGGGCTGCGTCGTGACAGGGAGGTCCGGCGCAGACAAAGGGTGATGGTGCCGTTTTGGTGTACCGGACGCAAGATGCGTCCCCCTTTGGGAAAAATATGATGATGGATTTGGCAATTGCCGCGCCTTTGGCGTCGGCATTGGCGGAAAAGGGCTATGAAACCCTGACCGCAGTGCAGCAGGCTGTTCTGGCCGAGGGCGTGGCGGGGCGTGACCTTTTGGTGTCCGCTCAGACCGGCTCGGGCAAGACGGTGGCGTTTGGTCTGGCGATTGCGCCCGATATTCTGGGCACGTCCACGCGGTTGCTTTACGCCGACCGCCCGATGGCCTTGGTTGTTGCCCCGACGCGCGAACTGGCCTTGCAGGTCAAGCGAGAGCTGGAATGGCTGTACGGATCGGCAGGCGCGCAAGTGGCGTCCTGTGTCGGTGGCATGGATTACCGCAACGAAAAGCGCGCGGTGGAACGCGGCGCGCATATCGTCGTCGGCACGCCGGGCCGTCTGCGCGACCATATCGACCGCGGATCGCTGGACCTGTCGGGCCTGAAGGCCGCGATTCTGGACGAGGCGGACGAGATGCTGGATCTGGGCTTTGCCGAAGATCTGGAGTTTATTCTGGGCGCTGCCCCCGCTGAACGCCGCACGCTGATGTTCTCGGCCACGGTGCCGCGGGAAATTGAAAAGCTGGCCGGCACCTTCCAGCGCGATGCCTTGCGCATTATGGCGCAGGGCGAGGCGCGCCAGCACGTTGACATCGAATACCGCGCCCTGTCGGTCGCCTCGCGCGACAAGGAACACGCGATTTTCAACCTGCTGCGGTTCTACGAGGCGAAAGCCGCCATCGTATTCTGCAAAACCCGCGCAAACGTCAGCCATCTGTACGCCCGTATGGCGAACCGTGGCTTTCAGGTGGTGTCCATTTCGGGCGAGTTGAGCCAGGCCGAACGTACCCACGCCTTGCAGGCGCTGCGCGATGGTCGCGCTCGGGTCTGCATCGCTACGGACGTTGCGGCGCGCGGCATTGACTTGCCGGGGCTGGAACTGGTGGTTCACTTCGACCTGCCGTCTAACTCTGAAACCCTGCTGCACCGGTCGGGCCGCACTGGCCGTGCGGGCCGCAAGGGCGTGTCCGCCCTGATCGTGCCCCCGGCCGAGGCCAAGAAGGCACAGCGTCTGCTGGCCGGGGCCAAGGTTTCGGCGGAATGGGGTAAAGCCCCCGGCGCGGACGAGGTTCAGGCCCGCGAGGATCTGCGCGTGCTGGAACATGCCTTCCTTGCCGACCAGCCCGGAGAAGAGGCCGAAATGGCCGGGGCGTTGCTGGGTCGCTACGGACCCGAACATGTCGCCGCCGCGTTTGTGCGTCTGTGGCGTGAAGGCCGCTCTGCGCCCGAGGTTCTGTCGGACGCCCTGCCGCCGCCCGCCGCCGTTGCCCCGCGCGAACGTGGCGAGTTTGGTCCGTCGGTCTGGTTCCGCCTGTCGGTCGGCCACACCGGCCGCGCCGAAGCGCGCTGGCTTTTGCCCAAGATCTGCGAAGCGGGCGGGATCACCAAGGATTCCATCGGCGCTATCCGGGTCAAACAGGATGAAACCTTTGTCCAGTTGCTGGAATCTCAGGCGGGACGCTTTGGTCTGGTGACCGAACTCGACACCGATCTGCATATGGAAAAGCTGTCCGAAGCCCCGGATACCGAGCGGGTCGAAGCGCGCCCTGCGGCCCGTAAGGCCCCGGCCCGTACACCGCGTCCGGAGGCGTCCGAGCGTCCGGTTCGCGCAGAACGGGCCGACAAGCCCGCCTATGTGCCCAAGCCCGCCCGTGTGGTCGATGATGCCGAGGCCGATGCGCCGCGCGTCTATACCCCGCGCGAAACCGCTGCGCCCAAGCCCTATGTGAAGCGCGAAGAGGCGAAACCCTACGCCCCGCGTGAGGATTCCGAGCGCAAGCCCTACGCCCCGCGCGACGATGCCGAACGCAAACCCTATGCCCCGCGCGATGCTGTGGAGCGTAAGCCCTATGCCCCGCGTGCGGCGGGCGACCGGCCCAGCTATGCCAAGCGTGACGATGCCGAACGCAAGCCTTACGCCCCGCGCGAGGGTGCCGAGCGCAAGCCCTATGCACCGCGCGCCGAAGGAACGGCCAAGCCCTATGCCAAGCGCGATGATGCTGACCGCAAACCCTATGCCCCGCGGGATGACGGCGACGCGAAAAAACCACGGTGGAGCCCAGATGCCAAATCGGCCCCACGCTCTGCCGGGTTCAAATCGCATGGCGGATCACCGGACAAACCGGCCCGG
>JANNBI010000174.1:0-17431 GCA_031385345.1 Paracoccaceae bacterium
GGCGCCTTCGAAGCCCATACCAAAATGAGCAAGCAGGCGCTTGACTCAGAATCCGTGCGAGAGGGCCTCAAGGATGTGCTGCTCGGGCCAGGTCGGCTTTACGAGGCATTGCGAGACAAGGCAAAGAAGGACGCTATGCCTGATGCCGAGAGTTGATTTAGGGGACGCTAGTGTCCGCCACTTGATCGAAGGTTCCCGGTCCGCCGCAGGTGGCCCTCGGTTGCTTGGTCGACGGTCAGACTGGCAACTTTGGGCCCCTTGGCGACATTCCGCCAAGGCCCGGCGAGAAGGGGGCCTTTCGCAAAGGCAGCAACGCTCTCGGCCCTCAGCGGCCCTTTGTCGCTGCGTGCGCGCCGCGGCGCGGCTTCACGGAACCAGCCGTTCACGATTGCTGCAGCGATAACCGCCCACCAAAGTCGCTGATGCGGACGGAGCGGAGGCTCGTCTGGTGATGCGTGCCGATTGCGCACGCTTTTTTGCCCTGCGCTCCCAGCGCAAACTCTATTTTGTTTGCGGGTATTGCCGCCTACCAATAGGCTTTGCTTTCTGTCGATCAAGGGGGTTCGGCCCCCGGGGACGGTCTGCAGTAATCATTGGAGGCCACCTTGGGAAAGATCGAAGATTTCCGAATTTCTGGCAGCTACTATGAAGCGTGCAACTGCGAGGCTGTCTGCCCCTGCAGACGTCAAGACGACTCACCGGGAGGCCGATCCACCTACGGCGACTGTGATTTTTTGCTGTCCTGGCAGATTTTGGAAGGCCATCTCGGCAACATCAGCCTCTCAGGGCTGAACGTTTCCATCGCGGGCACCTACAATGATGACGTGGGTGACGATATCTGGTCGGTGTTCATCTACATCGACAAGAATGCATCGAGACCGCAGTTCGACGCGCTTTCCCAGATATTCACAGGTTCCGCTGCGGGAAATTTCAGCGTTGCTGCAAATTTCTCGAAGGTCTTAGGGATAAAGCCTGCCGACATTCGTCTTGACCACACAGCCGGGGCAGAAGCGATCAAAGTCGAAGCCTTGGCGTCTGCAGAAGTCATGCGGGACTTCGAATTCGATGGCCGCGTGTCCTGCGGTATTCCGGGGCATGATCACCCAGGTCAGGAATCGGTTTCGAATCTGTCTGTGCAAGATTCCCCCCTTGCATTCGGCTATTCGGAACGGTGCGGTTTTGCGACCGATTTCGCTTACTGGAGCTCACCGTAGTCGTCGGCATCCATGCAAGCCAAGTTCATTGCAGAACAACGCAGCGGCCTCTTCTTTCTTGTCGGGTTGTCGGCCGTGGGGTGGAGCCTGATCTTATGGTCTGTGGCGAATATGTCATCGCCGCTGGTGTCACTGATGATGCCGATGGATGCGAATTGGGGGCTCAGCGAGATCATGGCTGTCTGGCTGATGTGGGCCGTGATGATGGGAGCTATGATGCTGCCTTCAGCGATACCCATGCTGATGGTGCACCGGCGCGTTGCGATGAAGAAAGACCCCGGTAGCACGGACACCCATCACTTCTTCCTGGTTGGTTACATTGTGACCTGGACCTTGTTCAGCGCGGCCGCCGCCGCCGCGCAATGGGGGTTTCAACGTGCGGACATCCTTTCGCACATGCTGATACTTCAGGACCACTCGGTTGGGGGATTCATCCTGATCGCAGTCGGCATCTTTCAGTTCAGTTCAATCAAGTCCATTTGCCTGAAGAGATGTCGGACACCGATAGGGTTCCTGCTGACCAACTGGCAAACGGGACGTGCCGGCGCATTCCACATGGGACTTCAGTACGGAAAGTATTGCATTGGCTGCTGCTGGGCACTGATGATGGTTCTGTTTGTTGGCGGCGTCATGAACCTGACGACCATAGCTGCCCTTTCCAGCATCGTGCTTCTCGAGAAACTCATGCCCCGAGGCGATCTGATCGCAAGGCTCGGAGGTGTGGCGTTGATCGCTTGGGGCCTGACCCTGCTTTCCTTGGTCTAGTTGGCATTCCGTCTACTGTGCAATCTAGTGTTCGCCGTCCGACATAGCGTTCCCTGCGTCTTTGGTCTGTTAAGCAACTACCCGAATGGCCCCGCAGTCACTCGCTCCATAGCAACGAGGTCGCGAGGGGCGGCAACGCGGACGTGATAATCCGCCCTTTTCGGGGGCTCGCACCAGCCAAAGTCCCAAGTCCAATCCGCTTTTGGACCGTCTTGTGCTGAAACAGCGGTTTAGGAGCGGTCATCGGGCATCTTGCATCCTTTGGCCAACAACGAGACGTTGTTGCGGAAACGCAGGTGAGGGGCGATGGCCGAGCGTAACGACATATCGGGCTTGCTGGCCTACATTGGCAAGGAAGGCGACTGGCGGGTCCGGTTGCAGGACGTGGTGGCCGAACATCTGATGCCAGCGCTCGAGGAATTCGAGATCGACCAAGACGACCTGGCTGAACTGCTCGGCGATCAATGGTCGGGTGTCCTCTGGGGCTGCGGGTTCGAGGATTTCCTCGGCCGGCAATACGAGGACGGCAATATCGTTGATCTCTACCTGAAGCGCCGGGGCTGGAAGGAAACGGTGCTGAACCGGGCGTATTTTGCGGCCCTGCGGGATGCGGCTGTCAGCCTATACGAAGTCAGCGATGTTCAGCCCGGCGTTTCGATGGTGCTGCGCGATCTGCTGTCAGATGCGGCACCGGTCACGGTCCGCGAGAAATCCGCCTCCCGCACGCTAAAGCAATGGGACCGGGTTTCCGTGCGGGTGGTGCCCGAACGCGATCATCATGTCATCTCCGGGGCCCTGTTGCCCTTTCGGGCTGAGGCTGTGGACTTCCTGTTTGCAGGTCTCCGCGATGCCCTTAAACTAAAGAAGCGTGAGGCGCTGCGGCTCTCGCGCGATCAGCTTCTGGGCTGCGCGCCCATCTTCACCTCCGCCTGGCTGTTCATCGAAATTGGCCGCGCCCTTAGCCCGGCGCAACCACACTTCACAAATTCGGACGGTGATGATGTGCTGTTCCACGATCTGCGGTTCGCGCTTGCCGCCGGGGTGACACAGAAGGCGATTGCCGAGCGGCTGGACCGGGTGAAGGGCTTCTTGCCCGACGGGGCGAAGTTCTGGAATTGGTTGTCTGCGCGGAAGACGCGCGGGGGCGAGGCAGGCGGCGGCATCATGCTGGACACGCAGATGGAGGGCGCCACCGTACTTGGCTCGCTGGAAACGAAGGGCAAGACGTTGCTCGTGACCGTCAATTCCGCAGAGCGCGCGGCCAAGGTCGAGGCGTTGATCAGCGCCGCCGCTGGGGATCTGTTGAGATCGCCTTTGACCACGATCCGGACGGTGGATCAGATGCAGGCAGAACAACGGCGTGAAGGGCCACGCATCGGGGCTGACGAAATCCCTCCCGAAATCGCGCGTAAGCTCATGCAAGAACACCTGGACCGGCACTATCGCGAAACGCTGGACGCGCCGATCCCCACCCTTGGCGGCAAGTCCCCGCGTCAGGCGGTACGCAGCGCGGCAGGGCGGCAAAAGGTGATCGGCTGGCTGAAGCTGCTGGAAAACCGCAGCGCCAAGCATGATGACGGCCCGATTGCCGAATACGACTTCAGCTGGATGTGGGCAGAGCTCGGGCTGGAATGGCACCGGATGTAACATGGGGCCGTGTCTTATCCGATCATCATCGGCCCTTACCTGCCGGTCAAGTGCGCGACAACGACGCCGTGTGGTTTCCCGGAACCCGACGGTCGGACTTGCCGCAGCGAAATCGCGTAGGCAATGTGCGTCATGCGGAGCAGCTGCAGCATGAGGCAAGGCAAACCCTCGCGCATTGCGCAGGTCCCGTAAGCGGCATCGGGTGTGGCAGCCGCGATCCGACACAACTGCCCGATAGGGATCACCACAGGAGACATCCTTGTTCGAAACATGCACCTGGCTGAATGAGCCGCGCAACTGGGCGATAACCGACGGAGTGCTGGAAATGACAACCGACAAGGGGTCGGATTTCTGGCGGAACACCCATTATGGCTTCATCCGTGACTCCGGGCATTTCTTCGGGTCTCGACGGGAGGGAGATTTCACGGCTTCGTTGTGCATCGAAGGCGACTATACCGATCTTTATGACCAAGCCGGACTCATGGTGCGCGTGGACGAGACAGCGTGGGTTAAGGCAGGTATCGAACTGTCCGACGGCGAGGCTTGTCTTGGAAGCGTCCTGACGGTCGGTCATTCGGATTGGGCAACCTGTGTCCACCAAGGCCCTGCTTCCACACTCCATCTGCGGATCACAGTAGAAAAGGGCGTCTTGCGAATACAGTGGTCACAGGACGGATTGCGCTGGCCGCTGTTGCGCCTCTGCCCGTTTCCACAGGCATCGACTTACCTTGTCGGCCCCGTAGCCTGCAGCCCCGAGCGGGACGGCTTGAAAGTCCAGTTCTCAGAGTTTCAGATCAGGGCACCGATGGGCAAGGCTCTTCATGATCTGACCTGACCCGGCCCTCGACGGCGAAGGCCCGCGTGAACACAGCCCTTGAGGCTGCCAAACTGCGAAAGGAGGGCGCGGTCGTCGAGATCAGGGTTGTGGCTACCATTGAGGCAAACTGATCCGACCGGCCACTTCGGGCTTGCACGCATCATAATGCCGAGCGGCATCGATGTGACGCGCCGTTCACCATCGAAGTATAGGCATGCCGTCAATGTCGGCCAATAGCCTTCGTTGACCGGCCATGCTGCCGATGCGATGCGGCGCACTGAAACGGTCTTCGTCAAGATTGCGGTGTATTTGCCTGTAGGGGCGTCAGCTTGGGGGAATACCTGGACTGGTGCAGTTACGGTGTCAGTCCGAGCAGGCGCAAAACCTCACGCGGGGCGGGCTTTCTCCAGATGGTCTGGAAACTGTCGACCACATTGTCGCGTGCTACCGGAACGCCGGGCAAGGCGATCCAAGCAGGAATCGTGCGGCCCAGCAGGGAAAGGATCGTGGTCCGGGCGGCAACCACGCCTTGTTGAAAGGGCTGCTGTGCCGCGACGCTGACGAAGGGCTTGCCTGCCGCCAAAGAAATGGCGACATCTTCGCCAAGATCGACAGTTGCCATCACAATTGAGTGGCCAGCGGCCTTTAGTCGGGTCGACACCGCTGTGGCAGGCGTGTCCCAGACCACAAAGAAACCTGAAATCTCGGGATGATCCGCCATCATCCGCTCAGCGTGATCGGCTGCTTCGTCCATGGTTCCGAACCGTAGCACATGTGTCTGCACGTCAGACCGATTGGCCTGCATCCAGTTGGTAAAGGCAATCTCCCGCTCGTTCGTGGCATAGAAATCGGCGGCAAAGCCAAGGACTCCGACTGTCGCCCCTTCGGCCAGATGAGGGGCAAGCCCCGCTGCAGCCATCCTGCCGAGATCGAAATTGTCCGACGATACAAGCGAGATGTAATGCGAGCCGGGCAACAGACCGGTCGGCACATTCTCAAGCAGCAGCAGAAGGATGCCCGCCGCAGAGACACGCTTGAAGGCCGCCACAACTTGTTCGTTTGCCACAGGCAAGGCCACGATCGCGTCCGGTTTCGCCGCAATCAGCCGATCCAGTTCGGCGACCTGCCTGTCAGCCGAAAAACCGCAATCGACCACCTCGGTAACGACCACACCGCAATCCCCAAAGGTGCCGAGCATCCCGGAAATCTGTAACTTGGTCCAATCGCCATTCAGCGTGTGCAGAACGACGGCCACCCGCTTGCCTGCTGCTTTGGCCGCTGCGCGATCCTCGGGTAAAACGGTCACTCTTTCGGGCGGCGCGGCACGCTCGCCATGAGGCCCGAGTCCGGAAATGGTCAAGGTCGAGTCCTCCCGTGGCCTAAGGGCGGCGATAGGACCGGTTGTGTCACTACGACCTCAGCCTCGTCCGCGCGGAAAGCGGCGAAATCGGGATGCAGGGTCGGCTTGCCCTGCAGGATCCAGTCCTTGAGGAAGGCAGGTGCAAAGATCGTCTCGGAGGCCACGCGCGCCGCGCCTACCAACCCGGCCGAACTGCCCATCTGTGAGCGGATGATACGCAAATCGCGCGTCACCAACGGATGGGACGCGCCGTAAACCGCCTCACGGATCCCTGCAAGCAAGATGTCGTTGGTTTGGACCAGCGTCCCGGACAACACGATCATTTCAGGGTTCAGTGCATTGGCCAGGGTCGCCACCACCTGCCCGATGAGATGTCCAGAGGTGGACAGGATCGCCACGGCGGCTGGATCGCCGATCTGGGCGGCCTGCGACACTTCGATCGAAGTGATATCGCCTCCGCGCCGCAAAAGGTCAGCCAATACCAGACTGCGGCCAAACTCTGCCGCGGAACGCCCTTCGCGCTGGATCATGTCAGAGCCGGCCATCGCATCCAGCGTGCCCGTTACCCCGTTCGACTGCACCGGCAGCGCGCCGATCAGGCCCGCCGCTCCCTGCGCGCCGCGATAAAGCTGCCCGTCACACACGATCGCCGCGCCGATCCGGCGTCCGACCTTGATGAACAGCATGGATCGCAGGCCAAGCCCGGCACCGGCGTGCAACTCGCCCATGGCCATGGTTTCCACGCTGGACCGCATCCAGACCGGCGCGTCGAACTGGCGGGTCAACGTCTCGACCAGGGGAAAGTCTTCCCAGGCAGGCAGGACGGGGGGGGTGTCCGTCATGAATGCGCCATCCCCCACAGAGGGCACCGTACCGGGCACCGACAGCGATATGCCCCAAGGTGCAGTGGGGATGGACTGACGCTCCAGACACCAATTGAACAAGGCCGCCAGCCGACTTGCAAGCTGAGAGGCAGGGGCCGCAAGGTCAGCGGCCTCATGATGTTCCGTCAACAGGTTGCCCGACAGGTCGGATACGCCCACGCCGATGGCGGTCTGGTCCAGCGTCGCCACCAGCACCAGCCCGCGTCGGGCCGAAAAGCGCACAAGGCGTGGGGCTCGCCCGCCAGTGGCCAGGCCAAGCTCGCTTTCGTCCACCAGTCCCAGGTCCGACAGCATCAGCAGTCGATCCGCCACCACCGCCCGACCCAGTTCGCTGTCACGCTCCAGTGCCTGCCGGGTCGTCGCGCCTTCGCTGCGGACAAGGTTCAGGATCTGAACCAGCGACGGTGCCGCCGTTTCGCTTGAGCGCGGGCGACCCTTGCCACGCGGGCGGTTCGACGGGGTAATTGCGGCAGATTGCAGCGACAAAAGTGGCTCCTCCGGTCTGATTTACAGTAATAGTCGGGGATCTTGCGCTGTTCAACAAAATACTTATGCTGAAAAAAGGCAAAAGAAGCATTAGATAGGCTTAAATATAGTTGACCTGATCCGATTCGGGGCGTAATCAGGGCTCAACGGTCTGAGGAGGCCGTCAGGAAGACCGCGAAACGGGTTGAGGCCCGTCCGGTCAAGGGGAGGAAGCATCAATGGTGAAGTGGAAGCTGGCGTATCACGCCAATTGCTGGGGCATGCTTGGCGGCAACGCAGTCGGGGTCACGTCGATCACCGAACTCAGCTATCGCACCTTTGGCGCGATGGACCGCGCTTTTGCGGACATTGCTGCGGCGGGTTATGAAGGAGTCGAGGTGTTTGACGGCAACCTCCTGGACCACAGCGCCGCCCAGATGCGCAGCCTGCTAGCCGACAACGGGCTGGCGCTGGTGGCAACCTACGCCGGTGGCAACTACATCTTCGACGACATTCTTCCCGAGGAACTGGCCCGAGTGACCCGCGCCGCTGACCGCGCTGCCGAACTGGGCGCGCCGCATCTGGTGGTGGGGGGTGGGGCCAAGCGGTTCGACGGGGTGCGCGAGGCGGATTACCACAAGCTCGGCGCGGCGCTCGACCGGATCAAGGCGATTGCCGAGGCCCGGTCCCTGCGCGCCCATTACCACCCGCATCTGTCGACAATTGTCGAAGGCCCGGCCGAGGTCGCCAAGATCTTCGACCTGACCGCCATCGACTTCTGCCCCGACACCGCCCATCTGGCGGCGGCCGGTGGCGACCCGGCGCAGCTGATCCGCGATCATGCGGCCCGCATTTCCTATGTGCATCTGAAAGGGTTCCAGAAAGAACCCTTCGCGTTCACCCCGCTTGACCGGGGCGATGTGCCGACCGGCCCCATCCTTCAGGCGATGCGGGACGTGGGCTTTGCCGGATGGGTCTGCACCGAACTCGACAGCTGGGCCGATCCTGCCGAAGGCGCTAGGACCAGCCGCGAATACCTTGACCGGGCCATGGCGGGCTGATCCGCAGGCTCTTTACCGGGGGCGACCCCACATCTTTCTGGGAGGAAGAAATCATGTTGACCAGACGTGCCCTGATGGGCTCTGCAACCGCCTTTGCCCTGGTTCTGGGCTTTGGTGCCCCGGCCTTTGCCGACCCCGACACCGCTTTGGCCGCTTTGCAGGAAACTGTGCTGTCCAAAGGCCCGAATGGCGAAGACCCCTCGGCCCCGTCAACCGTTGTGCTGACCGACGAGGAATTGGCGAAGATTAAAGAGATGGGGGCCACTGCCGCAATCGTCATGCACTACGGTGGCAATGACTGGTCCCGCGCCCAGATCAACGGGCTGCAAACGCAGTTCGCCGCCATGGGCATCGAGGTGATTGCAGTAACCGATGCGGGCTTCAAACCCGAAAAGCAGGTCAGCGACCTTGAAACCATCATGGCGCAGGCGCCTGACGTTATCGTGTCGATCCCCACTGATCCCACCGCGACCGCAGCCGCCTACCGGGCCGCCGGCGCGGCTGGAGCGAAGTTCGTGTTCATGGACAACGTGCCCGCAGGCTTTGTTGCGGGGACGGACTATGTCTCGGTCGTGTCGGCGGACAATTACGGCAACGGCGTCGCCTCGGCTCATCTCATGGCCAAGGCTCTGGGGCCGGATGGCGGCGATATCGGTCTGGTGTTCCATGCCGCTGATTTCTTTGTCACCAAACAGCGTTATGACGCCTTCAAGGCCACCATCGCCAGCGATTATCCGAACATCAAGATCGTGGACGAACAGGGGATCGGCGGGCCAGATTTCTCGGGTGATGCCGAAAAGGCCGCCGGGGCGATGCTGACGGCCAACCCGACCATTAAAGGCATCTGGGCGGTCTGGGACGTGCCCGCCGAAGGGGTGATTGCCGCTGCACGGGCTGCGGGCCGAGATGATCTGATCATCACCACCGTCGACCTTGGTGAAAACGTGGCGATCAGCATGGCGCAGGGCGGCTTCGTCAAGGGTCTTGGCGCGCAGCGTCCCTATGATGCGGGCGTCGTCGAGGCCAAGCTGGCCGGATACGCGCTGCTGGGCAAGGAAGCACCGGCGTTCGTGGCTCTGCCCGCCCTGCCGGTTGCCCAGGAAAACCTGCTGGAGGCCTGGACGCAGGTCTATTCCACCGAGGCGACCGACAACATCAAGTCGATGATGCCCTGATCAGCGCGGCGCGGGGCCATCCCCGCGCCAAACCCAACCGTCGGTGCGGCGCAGGTTGTCCTGCGAGCCAAAGCCCCCCAAAATCCCCGGAGACTGAAAATGACCAAAGTGATGAATGTCGCCATGATCGGCGGCGGGTTCATGGGCAAGGCGCACGCCATGGCCTATGCCTCGATGCCGATGTTCTTCTGGCCCGCCCCGGCCATTCCGCACCGCAAGGTGATCGTCGATGTCACCGACGGGGCCGCCGAAGAGGCCCGCCGCCGTTTCGGCTTTGACGAGGCCAGCAGCGACTGGCGCGCCGTGGTCAACCGCCCGGACATCGACGTGGTGGACATCTGCACGCCCAACAACGTCCATGCCGAGATTGCCATTGCCGCCGCCAAGGCCGGCAAGCACATCATCTGCGAAAAGCCGCTCGCCCGCACGGTGGAGGAGGCCCGCGCGATGACTGACGCCGCCAAGGCCGCAGGCATCATTCACATGGTCGCCTTCAACTATCGCCGCACGCCTGCCGTGGCGCTGGCGAAGAAATTCATCGACGAAGGCCGGATCGGCAAGATCCTAAACTTTCGCGGCACCTATCTGCAGGACTGGTCGGCGGATGAAAACGGCCCCTTGTCCTGGCGGTTCCAGAAGAAGATCGCCGGTTCCGGCACGGTGGGCGACATTGCCACGCATGTCGTTGATCTGGCGCATTACCTTGTCGGCCCCATCGCCGAAGTCAACGCGATGACCCACACCTACATCAAGACGCGTCCGATGCAGCAGGGCGGGGTCGACAAGCTGGGTGCTTCGGAAAAATCCGCCGGGGCCGAACGCGCGCCGGTCGATGTGGATGACGAGGTGATTTCAATGCTGCGCTTTGCCGGTGGCGCCGTAGGCAGCCTGGAGGCGACGCGCAACGCCTGGGGCCGCAACAACTTTATCACGCTTGAAATCCACGGCACCAAGGGGTCAATCCATTTTAACTATGAACGCCGTGACGAGTTGCAGGTGATGTTTGCCGATGATCCGGCAGATGTGCGTGGTTTTCGCACCATCTACACTGGCCCGGCGCATCCCTACGGCAACGGTCTGTGGCCGATCCCCGGGCTTGGCATCGGCTATTCCGAGACCAAGATCGTGGAATGCTTCGACTTCTTCACCGCCATCGCGTCGGGCAAGCAGCCCAGCCCGAATTTCGAAGACGGCCTGCTAACCGAACTGGTGGCGGACGCGATGCTGCGGTCAGGCAAAACCGGCAAGTGGGAAACCGTGAAATGACCGCCCCGGCCCCACCAACCGGAGGCTCTTCGCCCGCCGTTCGCATGACGGGGATTTCCAAATCCTTTGGCGGGGTGCGTGCGTTGGACAATGTGAGCCTGGAAGTTCTGCCGGGAGAGGTGCACGCGCTGCTGGGCGGCAACGGGGCCGGGAAATCCACCATCCTGAAGGTGCTGAACGGGGTGCACATTCCCGATGCAGGCACGGTCGAGGTGGCAGGCCAAAAGCTTGCCGCCCCGACGCCTGAAGCGGCGCGTGCAGCCGGGGTCGCGATGAACTTTCAGGAAATGTCGCTGATCCCGACCCTGACCGTGGCGCAGAACGTGTTTCTGACGCGCGAGGCCCGCGATGCGCGCGGCCTGATCGACGACGCAGATTCCATCCACCGCGCCGAGTCGATCTTCAAGATGCTCGAGGTCGAGGTGAACCCCCGCGCCCTGGTGGGCGACCTTGGCGCCGGGCAAAAGCAGTTGACCGAAATTGCCAAGGCGATCAGTCAGGATGCACGTGTGCTGATCCTGGATGAACCCTCCACCGCGCTGGCGGTGTCGGATGTGGAACGCCTGTTCGTATTTCTGCGCAAGCTGAAGGCGCAGGGCGTGGCGATCATCTATGTCAGCCACCGGATGGACGAAATCGCCCGCATCGCCGACCGCGCCACCATTCTGCGCGACGGGCGGCATGTGATCACAGCGCCGATGGCGGATTTGCCGATCGACACGATGATCGAACACATCGTCGGCAAACGGTCGAAAGGCCTAGCGGACGTGGTGCGAGGTGACACGGCGCGGGGCGATGCGCTGCTGGAGTTGAAGGGCGTGACCGGGCCGCACAAGCCCGACAACGTCAGCTTTACCCTCCACCGGGGTGAGGTGCTTGGGTTGGCCGGGTTGCTGGGATCGGGCCGTTCGGCGCTGGCCCGGGTGATCGCCGGGATCGAACCGGCGGTGGCCGGTGAAATCCGCATCAACGGCCAACCCGTCCAGATCCGCCGCCCCGCTGATGCGATTGCGCAGGGTGTCGCTCTGGTGCCGGAAGCCCGCGCGACGCAAGGTATCATCCCCGCGCACAGCGTGGCCGAAAACATGGTGATGGCGGTTCTGGGGCGGATCACCAAGCAGGGGCTGGTGGACCAGTCCCAAGCCACCGAAATCACCGACCGCATGATCCAGCGCCTGTCGGTCAAGACCGCCAGCCGCGATCATGCCGTGTCCACATTGTCGGGCGGCAACCAGCAAAAGGTGGTGATCGGTAAATGGCTGGCCACCGAGCCCGACATCCTGATCCTCGATGAGCCGACAGCCGGCATCGACATCGGGTCCAAGTCCGAAATCATCCGGCTGGTGCGGGATTTGGCGCAGGCCGGCAAGGGTGTTCTGGTGATTTCGTCCGAACTCTCGGAACTGCTCACCGCCTGCGACCGGATTCTGGTGATGGCCGATGGCCGCGCGCATCAGATGCTGGACCGCTCCGATCTAGACGATCCCGAAGAGACTAACCCCGAACACGCCCTGCAAGCCGCCGAGCGGCGCCTGCAGATCGAAATCCAGAAGGCCCTGACTGTGAAGGAGGCTTCCCATGGCTAAGTCAATTGCTGCCCCCACCGGGGGCCTGTTTGCCAACTGGCGGCAGAACATCATCTACATCGGTTTTGTTGCGATCTTTGTGATCTTCGCGCTGACGCTGAACGACAAGGGGTTCCTGAACCCCAACAACTTGCTGAACATCGTGCGGCAGACGGCGATGATCGCCGTCATGGCCATCGCGATGACTTTTGTTCTCTCTGCGGGCGAGATCGACCTGTCGGTGGGGGCCGTTGCCGGATTAGCGACCGTGACGGTGGCCATGGCGATCGACTTTGCCGGCCCGGTCGGAGGCGTTGCTGCCGGCATCGCGACCGGCCTTGCTGTGGGCATGTTCAATGGCTGGCTGACGACCAGGATCGGCATTCCGTCCTTTCTGACGACCCTTGCCATGATGGGCATCGCCAAAGGTGTGGCGATGTGGATTTCCGACACCGCTGCCGTGCCGATCTTGTCGCCGGGCTATTCGTGGCTGTTCGGAGGCGGTTCGGTGGGGCCGATCCCCGTCCTGCTGTTCTGGATCGCCGCGTTGGGCGGAGTCGGACACATCGTGCTGCGCCGGTCAGGGTTTGGTCGCCGGGTGCTGGCGACGGGCGGCGGTGAAACCGCCGCGCGATATTCCGGCATCGACACGCGGAACATCAAGATGAAGGTGCTCGTCCTGTCGTCTTGTGCTGCGGCGCTGGCCGGGATGCTTTACGCCGGACGCCTGCAATCAGGCCGCTTTCAATTGGGCGAAGGCGACGAGTTGTCGGTTATCGCGGCGGCGGTGCTGGGCGGCACGAGCCTGTTCGGCGGCAAGGGCACCGTGATCGGCACCATCGTCGGCGCCATGATGATCGGGTTGATCAACAACGGGCTGATCCTGTTCGGGCTGGAGTTCAGCCAGCAGCTGATCGCGCGGGGCGGGATCATAATCCTCGCCGTCGCCCTTAGCCAGAAGCGGTGATGTCATGGCGCATGTGACCATCATCGGCACCGTGACGGCAAAACCTGAGACGCGCGACGAACTTCATACACTTCTCGCAACACAAGTTGCCCCGACCCGGAATGAGCCCGGCTGCATCAACTATGATTTTCATGTTGATCCGGCTGATTCCTGCTGCTTTGTCTTTTATGAGAACTGGCAGAGCCAGGCCGATCTGGAGGCGCATCTGGCTATGCCCCACCTTGCGCCACTATTTTCACAGCTTGACCGGCTTTTGGCCAAGCCGGTCGAAATCCGGCACCTGACGATGATTTCGGACATGGCTGGTGAGCATTGACGTTGCAACCGTGGCGGTGGTCAAAGCCACGGTCAAACCTTCCATGAAGTGGATCACGACATGCGCCTCAAACTCGGCATGGTGGGTGGCGGCAACGGTGCCTTCATCGGTGGCGTCCATCGCATTGCGGCGCGACTGGATAGCCATTGGGACCTGGTCGCGGGAGCGTTTTCGTCCGACTCTAAACGGGCGGCGCAATCGGCGGCGGAGCTGGGGATCGCGGCAGACCGTAGCTACGGCAGCTTTGCCGCCATGGCCGAAGCCGAGGCGGCGCGGCCAGACGGAATCGATGCCGTGGCGATTGTTACGCCTAATCATCTGCATGCCTCGGTGGCCACGGCTTTTCTACGGGCAGGAATTCCTGTGATCTGCGACAAGCCGCTTAGCACAACACTCGAAGACGCTGAAGCGCTCGTCAGGTTGGTCGCCGAGACTGGCCTGCCCTTTATCCTGACGCAAACCTACACCGGCTATCCAATGGTCCGCGAGGCACGTGCCCTGATTGCGGCCGATCGGATCGGCTCCGTCCGTCATGTTCAGGTGGAGTATTTGCAGGACTGGCTGGCCATGCCGGTCGAGAGGTCTGGCAACAAGCAGGCTGCATGGCGCACCGACCCAGCACAGTCCGGTCCCGGTGGGTGCATCGCAGATATCGGAACCCATGCCTTCAACCTTGCAACTTTCGTGACCGGTCTTGTTCCAAGTGCAGTGCTTGCCGATCTGACTGCTTTCGGACCGGACCGGGCGCTTGATGATAATGCCGCGGTCCTGCTCCGGTTCGGGGGCGGTGCCAAGGGCATGATCTGGGCGAGCCAGGTTGCCCCGGGAGCCAAGAATTGTCTTCGCATTCGCGTGGTCGGCGAGGCCGGTGGCCTTTTTTGGGAGCACGAAAGACCGGACGACCTGAAGTATACCCCGATTGGGAAGCCAACTCGAACCTTGCAGCGTGGTGGCGATGGCGTTGCAACGCCAGCTCGCCTTCCTGCAGGTCACCCCGAAGGCTATCTTGAGGCTTTTGCCACACTTTATGCCGAGGCCGCCAAGCAAGTGCATCGGTTTCGGAGCGGTATGAAACCTGGCATCGACTTTGTGTTGCCAACTGTTTCGGACGGGTTGGCTGGCATGCGCTTCATCATGGGCGCTGTGCAGTCAAGCAAAGAAGGCGGGATTTGGGTCAGATTTTGAAGCCCGATCCGGAACGACTGTAGCCAAACTGTTCTGTGGGGCCACCATCAAGGTTCCTCAAAGTTCAGTTCGTGCCAGAGATCCACGTTAGCATCGCATTAGTCCAGATGGCGGACGAACGCGCATGCAAAGGCACGAATGGCTGTTTTGCGCTGATCCTTGAAAAGCGACTGTGATCAGCGAACGTCCGCATCCCGCCCTCTTCGTCTATGTCACCTACTTACCCACGGCTGCACCTTCGGCATCGCCGCTGTCACTTCGAGCTCCCGCAGCATCCCGCCCGCGATCAGCCCGTCCCGCAGCCAGTCCAGCGCCTGCCACCAATCCTCATAGCCGCGTCGCGCGGATGCGATTTGTTCCGGATGCGGTCGCCAGGTGACCGGGCAGGCCAGAACCTCGACAGTCCGCCATTTGCCGCGGGACAGCACGCGTTCCGTGCGAACCACGATGGTGGACGCCCGCTCGCCGTGCTGGTTGTTCTTGGTCTCGACCGGCACGCAGCGCGGCACCACGCCGGGCAGCCAGTCCGGCGTCATTCCTGCGCGCGCCAGTTCGGCGATATGGATTGCCATGCGTTTGCCGCCGAGGCTTTCAGGCATTCCTGTCAAGGTCGCGGCCACGATCTCGGCATCCTCATGGGTGTAGGATTGCGATTTGTGGCCACCGCCGTCCACCTTGCAGCCCAATCGTGCGCGCT
The DNA here is from genome assembly GCA_031385345.1 of Paracoccaceae bacterium. Classification (GTDB taxonomy): domain Bacteria; phylum Pseudomonadota; class Alphaproteobacteria; order Rhodobacterales; family Rhodobacteraceae; genus CAIYZT01. The sequence goes on from JANNBI010000174.1 coordinate 15,385, forward strand.
GGATCAGCAAATATTCCATGCCAAATCCGAACACTTCCTCGTGGATATCCCGCAGCTGCGGCAGTTCTAGCTGGGCCTTTTCGACCCGGAAAGCCCATTCAAGGATCGCTTGCACGCCCAGCGCGCGTTTCACCTTCGTGTCGCCTGCTCGCCCGATCCGTCCCTCCATGCTCATGGCAGCATTCCTTCAAAGAGGTTCATCTGCGTTGGACCTTCCGGCCCATCCGTTGGTCGCCAGATCCACGGGCCTGAGGCCATGGGCAGCCGCGAGAGCGCGCCACGCATCCGCTGCTGCCAGAGGATGAACTCCGTTTCCGAGCAGGCGCAGAGCGCGTGCCCGATGGGCCAGCCCATCAAGTAGCCGACGAACAGCGGGTTCAGCCGCCGCCGCGCCCGGGCTTTCAAGACCCTGCGCGACACGACACGCCCATGCGATGCAATCATCGAAGCCCACAGCGGGCGCGAGATCGGGGCGTGATGCGAGGGTTGCAGCCCAAGCGCCATGATCACTGGGGCCGGGTGGGTGAAGCCCTGTTCCGCCTGGTAGTGCAGGATATCCATCCGGCTCTTGCCATCCGCCCGTGTCACGCTGGCCGGGCTGCTGCCCTTCCAGTTCTGCGCCGCCGGGGTCGGCCATTGCGCCGCCTGCGCTGGCAGGGGTGGTGTGCCGCCCGAGCCATAACTCTGGCCCGGTCCACCCTTCGCGCCATCTGATCCCTTCGGCGTCGACCAGTTTCTGATGCCCAGCGCCAGCGCTTCTGCTTTCCGAGTAAAATCGCTGTTGCCCGCCGGATTGTAGCGATCCGTGCCGGGATGCAGGCTCATCGGTGTGGGCCAGGATGAAGATCCGGAGCCGTTGGTGCGGCGCGCCGACTTCGGCCGCGCTGAACAGGCCCGCCGCAGGCGTGTATCCCTCCCACTCGACGAAGGCGCGAGTGTGGAAGCCTGGTTCGGCCAGCATGACGCCCAGATCCAAGCCTCCGCCGCCTGCGCAGAGGGACAATACGTGCCGGGGACGTGACACCATGCCATTCACCGGATCCCCCGTTGGCGCAGGAGTTCCGGCGTGACTAATCCCCGTCCGAGCATTTCGTCGCGCAAGGTGTTTTTGATCGAACTTGCCGCTACGTACCGACCGGAATTCAGAAAGTCGGCGTAGTAAACCGCCAGATCGATGATCGTGGCGGGCTTAACCGCCGCGGGTTTCGCATTGCGGTGCCTCTCGGCCCTGCCTTGCGTTTTGCGCAGGACGGCGCGCTGCATGGCGCGGTCGAGCGCCTTCGGCCCGTCTGGCGGTTCGGGATGTTCACTCCGGGATGCAGTAGCGACGGCAACGATCTCGTCCTGGCTCAGCCCCAGCTTTTCCCGCCAGCGCTGGAGGTGCAGCCGTGGTGGCCAGCCTTGCCACCAGCCCGGCAAGGCAGCGGCATCGAGGCCCAGTGCCGTCAGCAGCTCTGCGAAAAACCGATCAAAATCGATATCGCGCGCTTGCGCGTCCTCCTCCTCCTTTACAGGTTTACTTAGGGGTTCTCTTACAAGGTTAATCTCCGGATTCCGGAGATGGCTTTGGACAAAATCCGGAGATGGCTTTGCCGAAAATCCGGAGATGGCTCCATGTCCGGATTCCGGAGTTGGGTCGCCCCCCTTGTTCCTCGTCCGTTCCCGCCAAGCCGTCTCCGGTTTCCGGACTTGGCTCTGGTGGAAATCCATCCTCAAACCCCAGAATGTAGCGTGTCGCCAGGCGCTTGTGGGTGTGCGGATCCTGCGCGCGAACGCGGTGGATCAGGCGCAACTCCTGCAGCCTGGCGAGGTGTTCGTTGAGGGCCGAGATCGACATTTCCGCATCGGTACCGCCTTCTGGCCATGTTTTTTTAGGCAAAAAAGGAGCATCACGGCACAACAGGTCAGGACGCCAAAGCGCCTTCTTCGACCTTGTATGCCGAGTGATACGACCTGTTATGCTTTTAGTTGAGGACTGCTCTCCCCATACGTGCAAGCTGCACCGGGCCACGATTCGGAGCAATAGGGGGCTGATCAGGAAGCTGTG
>JANNBI010000221.1:0-23149 GCA_031385345.1 Paracoccaceae bacterium
TGCGCACCCAGAACGGATCGTTGACCACCAGCGTCTTGGGATGGATCATCTCCAGCAGGTGGGTCGTGGTGATATAGCCCATGTCAAAGGGCGGATCCTGCCGCAGCCAGACCACATCATACTCCGCCAGATCAACTTCAACCTGCGGACCATAGCTGACATGATTGCCAACCTCACGGCGCAGCTCGATTGCGCAGCCCCGCGCCATGACCCTACCCTCAACAAAGGCCAGCTTGTCCGGGGTGTAGTAGAACAGAGAATGCCCCCGCGCCTGCGCCTCCAGCGCGATGCGAAAGGTCGAATCACCGTTGATATTGACAGACCCGATCGGATCCATTTGCAGGGCAACTTTCAGCGCCATCATCGCCTCCGGGACAGGTTTTGCCCCTTGATGAAGCAACCCCGCCCGACTTGCAATTGATCACGCGGCCAGCGCGTTTTCCAGAACCTCGATCCGGCCCATGCCATCCACCAAAGCCACGTCAAACCGCATATCCGTCATCATCCCGCGCGGTGCCTTGGCCACATATTCCGTCGCCGCCCCGAAAATCCGCGCGATCTGCGCCCGTGTGACATGTTCCGCCGCTTCGGCATGGCTGCGACTTTGTTTCACCTCGATAAACACGAATCCTTCGCCATCCTGCGCGATCAGGTCGATTTCGCCGCTGCTGCCGCGCCAACGGCGGGCAATGACCCTGTGCCCAGCCCGGGCATAGACCTGTGCAACCTGCTCTTCAGCCGCCAGACCCGCCTGATAGGCCATGGCCCCCCTGTTTTGCCGCGTTGTCATCCCGTCATTCCCAACCCCAAGAATCCCAATTTTACCCGTCTTTTCCCCGCTTCAATGCCATTTGATAGACATCCCGCCGGGGCAATCCATAAGCTTCGGCAACTGCCGCCGCCGCATCTTTCACCGTCATCTGCGCCATGGCCTGCACCAGCGCCTGTTCCACGGTTTCCGCACTGGCCCGCACTTCTGCCCCGCGGTCGATCACCAGCACGATTTCGCCCTTCACATCCCGGCCCGCAAAGCCGTCCCGTAAGTCCGCCAAACTGCCCCGCGTCACCTCTTCGAATCGCTTCGTCAGTTCCCGGCACACCGCAGCGTAGCGTCCGACCCCATGACTTTGCACCAATTCATCCAATATTTGGTTAATGCGGTTCGGGCTTTCGTACAGCACCAGCGTCGCCTGCAAGGGGGCGAGTTCCTTGAGGAAGGTCATCCTTGCCCCCTTTGCGGCCGGGGGGAATCCGGCGAAGAGGAAGCGGTCGGTTGGCAGTCCCGCCACTGTCAGCGCATAAAGCACCGCGCTGGCCCCCGGTGCGGCATAGACCGGCAGACCTTCGTCCCGTGCCGCGCGGGTCAACTCGAACCCCGGATCCGAGATCAGCGGCGTCCCCGCCTCGGACGCATAGGCCACGGTCTTGCCCGCCCGCAGATCGCCCAGAAGCCGCGGCAGGGCCCGTGCGCCGTTGTGATCGTGATAGGGCACCACATGCCGCCCGTTCAGCGCAACGCCGTGAATCTCCATCAGGTGGCGCAGGGTGCGGGTGTCCTCGGCGGCCAGAACATCGGCCGTGGCCAGTATGTCCAGCGCCCGCAGCGTGATGTCGCGCGCGGCCCCGATTGGCGTGGCCACCATATACAACCCCGGCGCCAGCGCTTTGACCGGCGGCAACGACTTCTCGCTCATTGGTTTGGGCATCCCTTGCAAAGTTTACATCCCCGGGCGATCCGCTTACGGTCATATCCGACCCTGCCACATATCGTGCCCATTTTCGCGAGGAAGTCCCATGTTGTCCCTTTTGTTCCGGGCCCGCAAGTCGTTGACCCAGATCGTAACCGGCGTTGCGACCAAGGTTTCGACCCTTGTCCCGACCCGCGCCGCACCCGTGGCGTCTGCCTTGCTGCTGCCCTTTGCCCTTGCCGCCTGCGTCAGCACCGGCACGCCGCAAGCCACTGGCCCCATCACCGGCGACATGGTCACCGTCGCCCTTCTGGTCCCCGGCGGTTCGGGTCAGGCCAGTGACGAGCTTCTGGCCAAGGGTCTGGAAAACGCCGCCCGTCTGGCCATGGCCGACCTTGGCGGCGACCGGATCACGCTGAAGGTCTATAACACCGCCGGCCAGCCCGCCCAGGCCGCCGCTATGGCGACACAAGCCGTGGCCGAGGGGGCGCAGCTGATCCTTGGGCCGGTCTTTGCCCAAGAAGCCAATGCCGCCGGCATCGCCATCTCGGGCACCGGCGTCAATGTTCTGTCCTTTTCCAACAATCCCGACATCGCGGGCAACAATGTCTTTATCCTTGGACCAACCTTCCTGAACACCGCCAAGCGTCTGGCCGGGTTCGCTGTGGCCCAAGGCAAGGGCAACATCATGATCGTTCAGGATCAAAACCCCGCCGGGGATCTGGGCCGGGCCGCAATCGAACGCGGTGTCGCGGTTGCGGGCGGCGCGGTCGTGGCGACGGGCAGTTATGAGTTTTCGCAGAATGGCGTCGTCTCGGCGGTGCCGGGCATCGTCGCGTCGGCGCGCTCCTCGGGGGCGCAGGCGGTGTTCCTGACCGCCGATACCGCCGGGGCCCTGCCCCTGATCACCCAACTGCTGATGGAGGGCGGGCTTGATCCGGCCACCACGCGCTACATCGGGCTGACGCGCTGGGACATCCCACAAGCCACGCTGGCGCTGCCGGGTGTGCAGGGCGGCTGGTTCGCCTTGCCCGATCCCGCGCTGTTCCAGCAGTTCCAGTCGCGCTATGCCGCGTCTTATGGCGAGCCGCCGCATCCCATCGCCGGTCTGGCCTATGACGGCATGGCCGCCGTCGGCGCACTGCTGAAGCGCGGCGGCGACAACACCCTGTCCGCCGCCGCCCTGACCCAAGGTGCAGGCTATGTCGGCGTCAACGGCATCTTCCGTCTGCTGGCCGATGGCACCAACGAACGCGGTCTGGCCGTCGCCCAGATCCAGAACGCGCAGATGGTCATCGTCAGCCCGGCCCCGCGCGCCTTTGGTGGCGCCGGGTTCTAACCACCGTCTCTCGGCATAAGGGGCCCCTGCGCAGCATGGCCGACAGCACCGCATCCGCCCCCCAGCGCAAGGTTCTTGTGCCGAAATCCGCGCTTTTCGATCCCGCAGCTTTGCTGCGGGATCTGCGCAGCCAAGCCCTTCCCGGCACCGATGCCAAAACCCTGCGCGGCCTTGCAGGGGCGGGTCTGATGGCGGCCAAACTGGCCGGAAATGCCCAACTTTCCGCCGCCTTCCGCGCCGCGCCGCAGGAGGCCGAAGGACTGATCCATTCGCAGGCCGACTTGACCGATCTGCTGGTCACCACCGCCTGGACCATCACCCTGACCCATCTGGAGCCTGACGCCGCCGCCAACCTGCCCGAACCCTTGGCGCTGCTGTCGGTCGGCGGCTATGGCCGGGCCGAAATGGCCCCCCATTCCGACGTGGACCTGTTGTTCCTGACCGCCCGCAAAATATCACCTCAGGCGGAAAAGCTGGTCGAGGCGCTGCTGTATCTGCTGTGGGATCTGAAACTGAAGGTCGGCCATTCCACCCGCACCCTGCGCGATTGCCTGACACTTGGCCGCGAAGACATCACCATCCGCACTGCGCTTCTGGAACACCGCTTTGTCATCGGCCACGCGCCCTTGGCCCGCGACCTGGCCGACCACCTATGGTCCGACCTGTTCAAAAACACCGGTCCGGGCTTTATCGAGGCGAAGCTGGCCGAACGCGCCGACCGCCACAAACGCCAAGGCGGCCAGCGCTATGTGCTGGAACCCAACGTGAAAGAGGGCAAGGGCGGCCTGCGTGACCTGCAAACCCTGTACTGGATCGGCAAATACCTGCACCGGGTGCAGGATCCCTCGGGTCTTGTCGGGGCGGGCCTGCTGTCCGCCGAAGAGTTTGAGATGTTCGAGAGGGCGGAAAACTTTCTTTGGGCGGTGCGGTGCCATCTGCATTACATCGCGGGGCGCGCGGTGGATCAGCTGACCTTTGACATGCAGGTCGAGGTGGCCGCCCGCATGGGTTACGGCGATGGTCAGGGCCGCCGCGCGGTGGAACATTTCATGCAGGATTACTTTCGCCACGCCACCCGCGTCGGTGAGTTGACCCGCATCTTCCTGACCGAACTGGAAGCCCGCCATGCCAAACCCGAGGCGCGTCTGGCCGGCTTCTTCCGAAGGTCGAAGGTCAAGGCCGGCTACAAGCTGGTTCAAGGCCGCATCGACGTTGAAAACGTGCCGAAATTCCTGTCCGACAAGCTGAACCTTTTGCGCATCTTCGATGAGGCTTTGCGGTCAGGTTATCTGTTGCACCCCAATGTCATGCGTCTGATCGCCGCCAACCTGTCGCTGATCGACGACGACATGCGCGACGACCCCGAAGCCCAGCGAATCTTTCTGGATCTGATGATCAGCCACGGAAATCCCGAACGCGCCCTGCGCCGGATGAACGAATTGGGCGTTCTGGCCGCCTTCATCCCGGAGTTTGAACCCATCGTCGCGATGATGCAGTTCAACGTCTATCATTCCTATACGGTGGACGAACATATCATTCAGACCATCTCGGTCTTTGCGCAGATCGAACGGGGGGAATTGGTCGAAGACCTGCCGCTGTCCTCGGCCATTCTTAGTCAGGGGATAAACCGCCGAGTGATGTATGTGGCGCTTCTGCTGCATGACATCGGCAAGGGCCGCCCCGAGGATCATTCAATTCTGGGCGCCCAGATCGCCCGCAAGGTCGCCCCGCGTCTGGGTCTGGATGCCGAGGAATGCGAAACCGACGAATGGCTGGTGCGCTATCACCTTTTGATGTCCGACATGGCGCAGAAACGCGATATCGGGGATCCGCGCACCGCCCGCGACTTTGCCCGCGCCGTCACCACCCGCAAACGGCTGGACCTACTGACCGTGCTGACGGTCTGCGATATTCGCGGCGTGGGGCCGAACACATGGAACAACTGGAAGGCCATGCTGCTGCGCCAGCTGCATTCGCTGACCACCGAGGCGCTGGAAGGCGGGCTTGAATCCGTCACCCGCGAAAAGCGCGAGGACGAGGCGAAATCCGCCCTTGCCGCCCGCCTGACCGACTGGACCGCTCCGGCCATCGCGCATGAACTGTCGCGCCATTATGCGCCCTATTGGCAGGGTCTGACCACCGACACGCAGGAAATCTTTGCCCGCCTGCTGCGCGATCTGCCCAATGACGAAATCCGCATCGACTTGCATCCTGAACCGGCCCGCGACGCCACCCGCGCCTGTTTTGCCTTGGCCGACCATCCCGGCATCTTTTCGCGCCTGGCAGGCGCCTTGGCGTTGGTGGGCGCGAACGTTGTCGATGCCAAAACCTACACCTCTAAAGACGGCTATGCGACGCCGGTGTTCTGGGTGCAGGATCTGGAGGGCAAACCCTATGAGGTCGCCCGCCTGCCCCGCCTGACCCAGATGATCGACAAGACCCTGAAGGGCGAGGTCGTCGCCCGTGAGGCCCTTGCCGGCCGCGACAAACAGAAAAAGCGCGAACGCGAGTTCCGCTTTCCGACCCATATCACCATCGACAACGAAGGGTCCGAAATCTACACGATCATCGAGGTCGATACCCGCGACCGCCCCGGCCTGCTGTTCGACCTGACCCGGACGCTGGCGGTGAACAACATGCAGATATCCTCGGCGGTGATCGCGACCTATGGCGCACAGGTGGTCGATACCTTTTATGTCAAAGACATGTTCGGCCTGAAACTTCATGCCAAACACCGTCAGGACGTGCTGGAACGCCGCCTGCGTCAGGCCATCACCGACGGCGCCGAACGCGCCCGCGCCCAAGGCTGACCACATGCGCGCGTCCCGCAGGTCCGCCGCCACGCCATCCCGTCTTGCCTTATTTCCTGTCGCCAAATATTCCCAACGGGGGTCCGGGGTGTGTGAAGCCCCCCGGACCCCCAAAAAGCCCGACGAAGACAGGACCGATCCCGCATGAAATCCATATCCCTTCTGCGGTCTGTCGTTACGGTCGGGGGCTGGACGCTGTTGTCGCGCGGTGCCGGATTTGCCCGTGACATGATGATGGCGGCCACTTTGGGGGCTGGTCCGGTGGCGGATGCGTTCAACGTCGCCTTTTCCCTGCCCAACATGTTCCGCCGCTTTTTCGCCGAGGGCGCGTTCAACATGGCCTTCGTGCCGATGTTTGCCAAAAAGCTGGAAGGTGGCGAAGATGCGCAAAGCTTTGCCCGCGACGCCTTTAACGGGTTGGCGGCGATTCTGATCGTGTTTTCGGTGTTGGGAACGCTGGCGATGCCTTGGCTGGTGTGGGCCATGGCCTCGGGCTTTGCGGGGGACGCGCGGTTCGATCTGGCGGTCACCTTTGGCCAGATCACCTTTAGCTATATCCTGTTCATCTCGCTGGTGGCGTTGTTGTCGGGGGTGCTGAACGCGCATGGAAAATTCACCGAGGCCGGGTTCGTTCCGGTCCTTTTGAACCTGATCTTCATCACCGCGATGCTTTTGGCGCTGCGGCAGGGCTGGGATATGGGGTTGACGCTGGCCTGGACCACGCCGGTGACCGGCATCGCCCAACTGGCCTTTACCTGGGTCGCGGCGCATCGGCTGGGGTTTCGGTTTACCCCGCGCTTGCCCCGCCTGACGCCCGACCTGAAACGTCTGGCGCTGATCGCGGGTCCGGCGGTTCTGGCGGGTGGGGTGGTGCAGATTAACCTTCTGGTTGGCCGTCAGGTCGCCAGCTACACCGAGGGCGCGGTGTCCTGGCTGGTCTATGCCGACCGGCTGTATCAATTGCCGCTGGGTGTCGTGGGCATTGCCATCGGCACGGTTCTGCTGCCGGACCTGTCGCGTCGTCTGCGATCCGGGGATGCGGCGGGCGGGCGGGACAGTTTCAACCGGGGGACCGAATTTGCCCTTGCCCTGACCGTGCCCTGCGCCGTGGCCCTGATGGTGATCGCGGTGCCTTTGGTTCGCGTGCTGTATGAACGCGGCGCTTTTGGCCCCGACGATTCCGCCTCCACCGCCATCGCGCTGGCGATCTACGGCGCGGGACTGCCCGCCTTCGTGCTGCATAAGGTGTTGCAACCGCTGTTTTACGCCCGCGAGGACACTCGCAGCCCGTTCCGTTATGCCCTGTGGTCGATGGTGCTGAACGCGGCTTTTGCGGTTGGTCTGATGCCGGTCATGGGGTTTGCCGCTGCGGCTTTGGCGACCTCGGTCGCGGGTTGGGTCATGGTCTGGCAATTGTGGCGCGGCAGTCGGTCGATGGGCGACGAGGCGCGGCTGGACGACCGCCTGCGCCGCCGCCTGCCCCGGATCATCGGCGCGGCTTTGATCATGGGTGGCGCGCTGTTTCTGGGCGAGTTGGCATTAGGCCCGGCGCTGTCGGCCCAATACTGGCGCTTTGCCGCCCTTGCCGCCCTGATCGGGATCGGAATGGTCAGCTATTTCGTCGCGGGCACGCTTTTGGGCGCGTTCAGCCTGTCCGAGTTCCGCAGCCTGCGCCGCAGAAATTAAGGAATTCCGCGAAGGTTCACTTTCCTCCGCTTTGGGGTCAAGGGATCATGACGCTGATAAGTTATTGAATAATATCCGTAAACGACTCAATTCTCTTTACCCGTGGTCGCTTCCTGAGGGAGCAAAGGTTAATTGCGCGCGCGCAATTTTATCGTCCGCGCAGCCAACCGACCACTTTTTGCCAGCCCGCCGGGTTGACAGCAAAGGACACCAGAAACCCCGCCGCAAAGCCCGCCAGATCCCCCACCCATTCGGTCCCGCCACCAAAGGCCAGCCCGAACACCAGCTGCGCCCCCAGCAGAAAGCCGATCATGGTAAAGGCCCGCGCCGGATTGGCCCCGGTCACCTTGGCACCGACCCATAACACAAAGGTAAAGGCACCGATCAGCCCATAGACCGGCGCATAGCCGCCAAACACCGCCAGTTTGACGAAGGGCACCAGCGCCGAAACCACCGCCCCCGCGACCGAGGCGGTCAGAAACACCGCCAGTACCGCGCCCCAGCGAAACACCTCTCCGACAAATTTGCCCAAGGCCAGCAGGATGACGACGACAAAAACCACATGGGTCAGGCTGCCGTGGATGAAGGGATAACTGACCAGCCGCAGCGCGTCGCGGGGGGGCAGGTAACCCGTCGCCCAAGCCTCGCGCAGGGCGTCGGGGAAGAAGGCCATCTTCAGCCAAAGCGCCTGACGCAGCCCTTCGGTCCCGGCGATGCCAAGGGCTTCGGTCGCGCTAAGATACACCTCCAGCCCCAGCATCGGCAGGGCCAAGGCCCCGATGATCCAGGGAATCGGGTTCAACGGGGCCTCTGCCACTGTCCGCTGTTGGTCCAAAAGCCTGTCGTCGTCCATAAGACCCTCTTTGATTGACGCCCCCGCCCCTGACCGTTAAGCGACAAAGCCGCAGATATCCAGATGGAGTTCCCGAGATGGCCGAGCTGGTCCAAGCGCCTTTGACCCCCGCGAACGCCGCGTTCAAGCCGCGGATCTTCTCGGGCATTCAACCGTCGGGCGGGTTGACGCTGGGCAATTATCTGGGCGCGCTGAAGCGGTTTGTCGAAAAGCAGGATGAGGGGATCGAAACGATCTATTGTCTGGTCGATATGCACGCGATCACCACCTGGCAAGACCCCGCCAAACTGCGCCACGCCACCCGCGAAGGCGCTGCGGGCTTTATCGCTGCCGGGATCGATCCGGCGCGGTCGGTGCTGTTCAACCAGTCGCAGGTTTCGGCGCATACCGAGCTTGCGTGGTTTTTCAACTGCGTGGCGCGGATGGGCTGGATGAGCCGGATGACCCAGTTCAAAGATAAGGCGGGCAAAAACTCCGAAAACGTCTCGCTGGGTTTGTTCGCTTATCCCGCGTTGATGGCCGCCGATATTCTGGCCTATCACGCCACGATGGTCCCGGTGGGCGAGGATCAGAAACAGCATCTGGAGTTGACCCGCGACGTGGCGATCAAGTTCAACAATGACTACGGCACCGCGTTTTTCCCGGTGGTGGAGCCGCTGATCGAAGGCGCGGCGGCGCGGGTGATGTCGCTGCGCGATGGTACGAAGAAGATGTCGAAATCCGACCCGTCGGACCAGTCGCGCATCAACCTGACCGACGATGCCGACATGATCGCCGCCAAGATCCGCAAGTCGAAAACCGACAGCGATCCCTTGCCCGACAGCGTTGCGGGCCTGAAAGATCGCCCTGAGGCGCGGAATCTAGTGAATATCTATGCCGCGCTTGCCAATCAGACCGTCGAACAGGTGATCACGCAATATGCCGGGGCGCAGTTTGGCAGTTTCAAACCGGCGCTGGCCGATCTGGCGGTGGCAAAGCTGGGGCCGATCACGACGGAAATGAACCGGCTGATGAAAGACCCCGCAGAGATTGACCGGATTCTGGGTGCCGGGGCCGACAAGGCCGAAGCGATCGCGCGCCCGATCGTGGACAAGGTGTACGAGATCACCGGCATGATCCGCTCGCGCCAGCGCTAAGTGGTCGGCCTTTGGCGGGGCAAACCCTTGCCACAGGCCGCGCGCAGGACTTGTGCGTTTGGGGACGATGACGGGCGGGGTGGGATTGGGTATATCCGGGTCATGCCGTTCCAGAAAGGATCCGCCATGACAACCGCCCCGGCCCAGACCCGCATTGGCCATGTGCATCTGAAAGTGGCCGATCTTGACCGCGCCATTGGATTTTACGGCGGCGTGTTGGGCTTTGCCGTGATGCAGCGGCGCGGCGATCAGGCGGCGTTCCTGTCGGCAGGCGGCTATCATCACCACATCGGGCTGAACACCTGGGAGAGCAAGGGTGCAACCCCGCCACCGCCCGGCCATACCGGGCTGTACCACACCGCCATCCTGTATCCCGACCGCAAATCGCTGGCCGATGCGTTGAAGCGGGTGGTTGGGGCGGGGATCGCGCTGGACGGCGCGTCGGATCACGGCGTCAGCGAGGCGCTGTATCTGACCGATCCCGATGGCAACGGGGTGGAATTGTACTGCGACCGCGATCCTGCCGATTGGCCCCGCATGGCGGATGGGTCTTTGGCGATGACCAGCTTGCGGTTGGACGTCGCAGCACTGCTGGCGCTGGCGGATTAGGCGGCAATTCAGGGGCCCCTGTCATGGGAATGTTGCAAGACTCGGGCAGATTGCGGGCGTGGACTTAGCGCCACAACTGTCCCCGCTGTCGGCCCGTGATATTTGGGCCAAGCCCCCGGCCCTTCCCCTGGTCCGGGGGCTTTTCTTTGCGCGGCATTGGGGGAGTTTCCCGCCTTTCCCAAAGCGACATGCCGCCATGTCGCCGCTGGCACTTTGCCCTGACCCTTTTTCGCCTAATCTTTCGGCATCCTTAAGAAAGAGATGTCATGGCCTCTGGCACCAATATCCGCACGTTCTTTGAAGGCCGCTGGCACGAGGGCAATCTGCCCATTATGCGCGCTGCGGATCATGGGTCATGGCTGGGGTCGTCGGTGTTCGACGGGGCGCGGATGTTTGACGGCGTGGCGCCCGATCTGGATCTGCATATGGCGCGGGTCAACCGATCTGCCCGCGCGCTGGCGCTGACGCCGACGGTCAGCGACGCCGAGATTCTGGACATCGCCCGCACCGGTCTGCGCGCCTATGGTTCCGACACGGCGGTCTATGTGCGTCCGATGTATTGGGGCATCAATGACCACGAAAACGGCCTGTCGCCCGCCACAGATCAGACCGGATTTGCCGTTTGTCTGGAACAGGTTGCCATGTCACCGCCTGACGCGCGCCTGTCGCTGACCACGACGAAATTCCGCCGCCCGACCTTGGACAACGCCTGCGTCGATGCCAAGGCGGGTTGCCTGTACCCCAACAATGGCCGCATGTTGATGGAGGCGCGGGCGAAAGGCTTTCACAACGCGCTGGTGGCGGATGCGATGGGCAATGTGGCCGAAACCGCGACGGCCAACGTGTTTTTCGTGCTGGACGGAGTGGTCGTCACCCCAATCCCCAACGGCACCTTTCTGGCCGGGATCACCCGCGCGCGCCACATCGCCAATCTGCGCGCCGATGGGGTGCAGGTGGTGGAAAAGGTGGTGACCTTTGCCGAAGCCGCCCGCGCGGACGAGATCTTTTTATCCGGGAATTTCAACAAGGTGTCCAAGGTTGGCCGCTTTGATGACCGCGAATTCACCGCGCATCCGATGGCGGACCGCGCCCGGGGCCTGTATTGGGACTTTGCCCATTCCGCGGTTTAGGATGCTGACGGCCTTGCGCGGCACCCCCCGCATCGGTGATGGTGGACCCCAAGGGAGAGCCTGAACATGCGCAAGTTTCTGGTCGTGCTGGACGATACCCGCGAATGCCTGAACGCGATGCGCTTTGCCGCGCTGCGCGCCTCGCATACCGGGGGTGGGGTGCAGATCTTGTCGATCATCCCCCCCGAGGAATATCAGCATTGGATGGGGGTGGCCGATCTGATGCGGGCCGAAGCGCGCGAGCGGATCGAAGCCCATTTTGAGGTTTTTGCCAAATGGATGCGCGACAAGTTGGGCGTGAACCCTGAATTGATCATCCGCGAAGGTGATCCCGCGACCGAGATTCTGGCCCAGGTGCGCGAGGATGCGCAGGTCGGCGTGCTGGTGCTGGGGGCGGGTACCGACAAATCCGGGCCGGGGCCTTTGGTGACGCAACTGACCAAAAACTCCGGCAATCTGCCGGTGCCGATCACGATTGTTCCGGGCGATATGAGCAAGGAGCGGCTGGAAAGCATCACCTGAAAGGGGGTGCTTCGTTCGCTGGCAGATTAGAACCGTTCCAATCTTGACTTTGGCCCCCTGCGGGCGCATATCCGACGGGAATAGTCGGAGATAGCAGATGTTCATCCAGACCGAATCCACACCGAACCCCGCGACGCTGAAATTCCTGCCCGGACAGGCGGTGCTGGACATGGGCGCGGCCGATTTCCCCAGCGCGGTTGCGGCGGAAAAATCGCCACTCGCCCGCCGGATCTTTACCGTTTCCGGGGTGACGGGGGTGTTTTTTGGCACCGATTTCGTGACCGTGACCAAGGCCGATGACGTGGACTGGCCCCATATCAAGCCCGCAATTCTGGGCGCGATCATGGAGCATTACCAGTCGGGTGCGGCGGTCATGGAAGGCGAAGGTCAGGCGGCCCATGCGGCACATGACGGGCCGGACGGCGATATCGTCAAGCAGATCAAAGAGTTGCTGGACACGCGCGTGCGCCCAGCCGTGGCGCAGGATGGCGGCGACATCACCTTTCACGGCTTTGATCGGGGCGTGGTCTATCTGCACATGAAGGGCGCCTGCGCGGGCTGCCCGTCCAGCACCCTGACGCTGAAGATGGGGATCGAGAATTTGCTGCGGCACTACATCCCCGAAGTGCTTGAGGTGCGTCCTGTCGCGGCCTGACACTGTACTGGCGTTTGACACATCGGCGGCGCATTGCGCCGCCGCTTTGCTGTCCGGCGACCGGGTGATCCTGCGGCAGGAAGCGATGGACAAGGGGCAGGCCGAACGCCTGCTGCCCTTGTTAGAAGAAGTTCTGGCCGAGGCGGGTCTGCGCTGGGCCGATCTGGCGGCGCTGGTGGTGGGCACCGGGCCCGGCAATTTCACCGGGGTGCGGATTGCGGTGGCGGCGGCGCGGGGGCTGGCCTTGGGTCTGGGGATTCCGGCGATCGGCGTCACCCGGCTGGAGGCGCTGGCGCATGGTCTGCCGCGCCCGGTAACCGTGATCGAGGATGCCCGCCGGGGCGAGATTTATGTGCAAGAGTTTGGCATCGACGGGCCGGGTCAGGCACGGATCGCCCCGGAAGCGACCGGTATTTCGGGGCCGGCGACGGGCAATGCCGCGCCGGATGGCCTGCCTGCCGCGCAGCCGCTGGTGGTGGCGATGGGGCTGATCGGGCGGCTGCGGCTTGGTCAGACTGCGCTGCGCCCTGCTCCGTTCTATCTGCGCGCGGCGGATGCGGCCCCGCCCAGTGACCCGCCGCCGGTGATCCTGCCGTGACACCTGCCCCGCTGACCGCAGCCGAGATGGCGCGGATCCATGCCGCCTGTTTCACCATGCCAAGGCCGTGGAGCCGGGCAGAATTTGCCGCCGCGTTGGCCGATCCTTACGGCATTGTGATCCATGAAGATCAGGGGTTTGTGGTGGGCCGCGTGGTGGCGGATCAGGGCGAACTGCTGACGCTGGCGGTGGACCCGCAGGCGCGGCGGGGGGGAATGGGACAAAGGCTTGTCACGCAATTCCTGACCGCGGCGCGGGCCAAGGGGGCCGAATCGGTGTTTCTGGAGGTGGCGGCAACGAACGTCGCCGCCCGCGCCCTTTATGAAAAATGCGGCTTTGTGCAGACCGGGATGCGCCGGGCCTATTACCGCGACGCGGACGGGCGCGGTGTGGATGCCGTGGTTTTGGTCTGGGGAATTTAGATACCAATACATAACCAATACCTGACCATCTGATCAACTATTGATCTTATGATCAAATCATCCGCCCGCCAAAGCCCAACAGGTCAGATTCCTGTTGACCCGTCCCAAAACCTGCGACCTAAATCGCGCACGACCCCATGGCGCGCTGCCGATAATCGCGTCACAACGGGGCAGTGCAATGATAATAACCGGGAGACGACCATGACCCTGATGAAACACCTGCTGGGTGCCTCTGCGCTTTTGGCGGTCACCGCTGGCGCTGCTTTGGCAGAACCCGCGATCATTTTCGACCTTGGCGGCAAGTTCGACAAGTCCTTCAACGAAGCGGCGTTCAACGGCGCGACGCGTTGGGCCACCGAAACCGGCGGCACGTTCAAAGAGTTGGAAATGCAGTCCGAAGCCCAGCGCGAGCAGGCTTTGCGCGATCTGGCCGAGGGCGGCGCCAACCCGATCATCATGACCGGCTTTGCCTTTGGCGATGCGCTGGGCATCGTGGCGGCGGATTATCCGGATACCAAATTCGGCATCATCGACATGGTTGTCGATCTGCCGAACGTCAAATCCGTTGTGTTCAACGAGCATGAAGGTTCCTATCTGGTCGGCATGATGGCCGGTCTCGCCTCCAAAACCGGGACGGTCGGGTTCATCGGCGGCATGGACATTCCGCTGATCCGCAAATTCGGCTGCGGCTATGCCCAGGGCGTGATGGCGGCCAATCCGGCGGCCAAAGTGGTTCTGAACATGACCGGCACCACGCCGAGCGCATGGAATGACCCAGTGAAGGGCGCCGAACTGACCAAAGCGCAGATCAGCCAGGGCGCGGATGTGATCTATGCGGCGGCAGGCGGCACCGGCATCGGTGTTCTGCAAACCGCAGCGGACGAAGGCATCCTGTCAATCGGTGTGGACAGCAACCAGAACTACATGCATCCGGGCAAGGTTCTGACCTCGATGCTGAAGCGCGTCGACAACGCCGTGTATGAGGCCTTCAAAGAGGGCGACATGCTGACCTCGGGCATCAATGTCATGGGTCTGGCGAATGATGGCGTCGGCTATGCGATGGACGAAAACAACGCCTCGCTGGTGACGCCGGAAATGCAGGCAGCCGTCGATGCGGCCGCTGAAAAGATCAAGTCGGGCGAGCTGGTGGTTCACGACTATATGTCGGACGACACCTGCCCCGCAGCGACGTTCTGATCTGACCTGACGGTTTGGGCCGTCCCTGATGGGGCGGCCCGTTCCGACCGCCTTGGCACGGTCATCGCGGCAAAACCCTATCCCTTATCGCTTTATTCGCTGCTTTAAGTCCGGGCTTGGTGCCAAGGGGCTGGTTTGTCTTATGCGTTGCAACCTGCACTGTTGCCAAAGCCTTGCCGCGCGGCAACACTGTACCTGTTACCTCTACCAAGGCCGGGCAACGGCCACAGCGATCATCGGCCAAAGTGCTGATCAGGGAATGAAGGGGGCCATCAGTGCCAGCAGACGCACCACACCCGCCCGCGATTGAGCTGAAAGGCATATCGAAGTCTTTCGGACCGGTGCAGGCCAACCGAGATATCAACATCTCGGTGCCCAAAGGCACGATCCACGGCATCATCGGGGAAAACGGCGCGGGCAAATCGACGCTTATGTCGATCCTCTATGGCTTTTACAAAGCCGATGCGGGCGAGATTTTCATCAACGGAAAACTGACCGCGATCCCCGACAGCCAAAGCGCGATCCGCGCCGGGATCGGCATGGTGTTTCAGCATTTCAAGCTGGTGCAGAATTTCACCGTGCTGGAAAACATGATTCTGGGGGTGGAGGAGGGGCCGCTGCTGAACGCCTCGTTGGCCAAGGCGCGCAAGGTTCTGGCGGATCTGAGCCGCGAATACGAATTGGACGTGAACCCGGATGCGCTGATCGAAAACCTGTCGGTGGGGCATCAGCAACGGGTCGAGATCCTGAAGGCGCTGTACCGTCAGGCCGATATCCTGATTCTGGACGAGCCGACCGGGGTTTTGACCCCGGATGAGGCCGACCATCTTTTCCGCATCCTGAAGGGGCTGAAGGATCAGGGAAAAACCATCATCCTGATCACCCATAAACTGCGCGAAATCATGGAAACCACCGACAATGTCAGCGTGATGCGGCGCGGCACGATGGTCGGCAATGTGAAAACCGCCGAGACAAGCCCGGAACAACTGGCCGAGTTGATGGTGGGCCGCAAGGTGCTGCTGGAGGTGGACAAGCAACCCGCCAATCCGGGCGAGGTGGTGCTGCGGGTCGAAAATCTGGCGGTGCGCGATGCCGCCGGGGTGGAGCGGCTGAAAGGCGTCAGCTTTGAAATCCGCAAGGGCGAGATTCTGGGAATTGCGGGCGTGGCGGGCAATGGGCAATCCGAACTGCTGGCGGCGCTGGGCGGCATTCAGCACGCGACGGGCAAGGTCATGTTCAAAGGCGCCGATCTGCCCCTGACCGGGCCGGGCGCGGACGGGCGGTCGCGGCGCGACGCGGGCATCGGCCATATCCCCGAGGATCGGCAGATGCTGGGACTAATCATGGATTTCAGCGCCTGGGAAAACATGGCCTTTGGCTATCACTATCTGCCCAAGTATCAGAAAAACATGCTGGAAATGGACAACGAGGCGATCCGAAAGGACACAGAGGCCAAGATGGCCATGTATGATGTGCGCCCGCCGATCCCCAGCCTGTCGGCCAAGAACTTCTCGGGCGGCAATCAGCAAAAGATCGTGGTCGCGCGTGAAATCGAGGCCGATCCCGAAATCCTTTTGGTCGGTCAGCCGACGCGGGGGGTGGATATCGGGGCGATCGAATTCATCCACAAGGAAATCATCGCGATGCGCGATGCAGGCAAGGCGATCTTGCTTGTTTCGGTCGAGTTGGACGAGATCCTAAGCCTGTCCGACCGGATTGCAGTGATGTTTGACGGCAGGATCATGGGGTTCAAAGACCCCGAAACCACGAATGAGCGCGAGCTGGGCCTGTTGATGGCCGGGGTTGCCCAGCCCAGCACCGCAAAGGATGCAGCATGACCAAACTTCCAACCTGGGCGGACGTGGTGCTAGCGCCGGTGATCAGCCTGATCCTCGCGGCATTTTTCGCGGCTTTGGTGCTGCTGGCCATCGGGCAATCGCCTTGGCAGGCGCTGACGGTGATGGTGGATGGGGCGCTGGGATCGGCTTATGGCTGGGGCTATACGCTGTTTTTCACGACATCTTTCGTGTTCACCGGGCTGGCGGTGATCATCGCCTTTCATGCCGGGCTGTTCAACATCGGCGGCGAGGGTCAGGCGATGTTGGGCGGGCTTGGCGTGGCGCTGGTCTGCCTGTATTTGCCGATGCCGCATTGGTCGCTGACGCTGCTGCTGGCCATGGTGGCGGCGATGGTGTTTGGCGGGGCATGGGCGGCGGTTCCGGCCTATTTGCAGGTCAAACGCGGCAGTCACATCGTGATCACCACGATCATGTTCAACTATATCGCGGCGGCATTGATGATCTATCTTTTGGTCGATGTGCTGCGCCCGGATGGCAGCATGGACCCGGCCTCGGCCCGGTTCAGCGATGTGGTCGGGCTGCCGAAATTTCAGGACATGCCGTTTTTGCAGGATCTGTTCCTGAAATATGACGCCGAAGGACTGGTGAAACTGGGTAAGGACGGATTGCCGACCTATCAGCGGGTTCCGGCGAATGTGACCTTTTTCATCGCGCTGGCGGCCTGTCTGGTGGTCTGGCGACTGCTGTGGCACACCAAGCTGGGCTATGAGATGCGGTCCTTTGGCAAGCAGGAAAAGGCGGCGAATTACGCCGGGATTTCCAGCTTCAAGATCATCATGATCGCGATGATCCTGTCGGGCGGATTTTCCGGGCTGATGGCGATCAACAATGTCATGGGGCAGGCCGAACGCCTGGTGCAAAACAGCGCCGAGGGGGCCGGGTTCATCGGCATCGCGGTGGCCTTGATGGGGCGCAATCACCCGTTAGGCGTGCTTTTGGCCGCGATCCTGTTTGGCTTTCTGTATCAAGGTGGGCAGAGTTTGGATATGAACACCACGATCCCGGTTGAACTGCGCACCGTGTTGCAGGGCTTGGTGATCCTGTTCACCGGGGCCTTGGATATCATGGTGCGGATGATGCTGGGCTGGTTCTTTTCGCCCAAACACACCGTCGCAAAAGGAGCCGCATGATGGATTACGGCACGGTTTTGCAGATCCTTGACAGCACGGTGCGCTTGGGGATTCCGCTGTTGCTGGCCTGTCTGGCGGGTCTTTATTCGGAACGCGCCGGGATTTTCGACATCGGGCTGGAGGGCAAGATGTTGATGGCGGCCATGTCGTCGGCCACGGTGGCGGCGCTGACGGGTTCGGTCTGGATCGGGCTTTTGGCCGGGATCGCCGGGTCGATGCTGTTTGCGCTGGTGCATGGGCTGGCGTCGATCACCTTTCGCGGCAATCAGCTTATTTCGGGGGTGGCGCTGAATTTTGTCGCATCCGGCATCACGGTGCTGATCGCGCAAAGCATTTTCAAACAGGGTGGGCGGACGGCGCCGCTGGAAGGCGACGCGCGGTTCCTGCCGATTGATCTGCCCTTTGTCGAGGCTTTGTCGGGCGTGCCGGTTCTGGGGCCTTTGTATGCCGAGGTAATCTCGGGGCATACCGCGCTGGTCTATGTCGGCATCGCGCTGGTGCCGCTGACCTGGTTCGTGCTGTTCCGCACGCGCTATGGGTTACGGTTGCGCGCGGTAGGGGAAAACCCGGCCTCGGTCGATACGGCGGGGGTATCGGTGGTGCGGCTGCGCTATTCGGCGGTGATGATCACCGGGGTTTTGTGCGGGCTGGCCGGGGCCTATATGGCCTGCGGTTTGCAGGCAGGGTTCGGGCGCGAGATGACCGCCGGGCGCGGCTATATCGCGCTGGCGGCGCTGATTTTCGCCAAATGGCGGCCTTGGCAGGCGTTGGGCGCGACGATGCTGTTTGGCTTCTTTCAGGCGCTGGCGCTGCGGCCTGACGTGGTCGAGGCCGTGGTGCGGTTCAAAGTGCCTGTGCCGGCACTGGACGCCCTGCCCTATATCCTGACCGTGGTGGTTTTGGCCGGGCTGGTGGGCAAGGCCATTCCGCCCCGCGCCGGAGGGGAACCCTATGTCAAAGAGCGTTGAGGGGGCGGACAGCGTTCAGGCCACCGTCGATCTGATCCGCGCGCGGGCCGGGGATGCGCCGGTGCGGTTGGGGCTGATTCTGGGATCGGGGCTGGGGCATCTGGCAGCGGCGGTGAAGGGCGTTGCGATCCCTTACGCCGACCTGCCGGGCTTTCCGCATGTCGGCGTGTCGGGGCATAATCCGAACCTTGTCATCGGGGATCTGGAGGGTGTCCGCGTAGCCGTTTTCGGCGCGCGCGAGCATTACTATGAAAACGGCAATCCCGCCGCGATGCGCCTGCCTTTGGCGGTGCTGGCGGCGCTGGGGGCCGAAGCGTTGATTGCGACCAATGCCGCAGGGTCGATGCGGGCGGATATTCCGCCGGGCGATCTGATGCTGCTAAGCGACCACATCAATTTCTCCGGGTTGAACCCGCTGATCGGTGAGAAAACCGATGCGCGCTTTGTGCCGATGACGGCGGCGCATGACCCGCAGATCCGTGCCGATCTGACGGCGGCAGCGCAGGCCGAGGGGATCGACCTGGCCACCGGGGTCTATGCCTGGTATTCCGGGCCGTCCTTTGAAACCCCGGCTGAAATTCGCGCGATCCGGATTCTGGGCGGTGATGCAGTGGGGATGTCCACGGTGCCAGAGGTGATCCTTGCGCGGTTCTTCGGGCTGCGGGTGGCGGCGGTTTCGGTGATCACCAATATGGCGGCGGGGATGTCGGCGGAAAACATCAGCCACGAGCATACGAAGGCAATGGCGCCTTTAGGGGCGGCCAAGCTGGAGCGGATTTTGCGGCGGTATCTGCGCGGGTTGGTCTGAGGCAGGAACGTTAGGGCGATCTGGCTGGCCCGGTCCTGATAGGGGCTGCCCCCCACCCCCAGCCCCTCCCCACGAGGGGGAGGGGGGCGTCTGGGTTTCGGGCGGCGGGTTTGGGCCGCTTTAGCGGCGATCTGCGGCTGCAAGGACACGGGGGCACAGGCTTTTTTGCACGGACCGGGCCTGCGCCGGATCAAGGTTTGACAACGCTTTTGCGCCGGCGCATGTCTAAAAAAAACAGGCCCCTGAACCCCCAAGTTTCCAGACATGCTTCAACTGTACCTCCCGATTGCCGAGGTTTCGGTCAATGCCCTGCTCATCCTTGGATTGGGCGGGGTGGTCGGGTTTTTGTCGGGCATGTTCGGGGTGGGCGGCGGGTTTCTGATCACGCCTTTGCTGCTGTTCATCGGGGTGCCGCCGGGTGTGGCGGTGGCGACCGGGGCCAATCAGGTGGTCGCCTCGTCCATCTCGGGGGTGTTGGCGCAGGTCAAGCGCAAGGCGGTCGATTTCCGCATGGGCACCGTGCTGCTGGCAGGCGGCATGGTCGGGTCAATGGCCGGGGTTTCGGTGTTTTCCTATATGTCGGCGCTGGGGCAGGTCGATCTGTTTGTGCAGCTGTCCTATGTGGTGTTTCTGGGGCTGATCGGCGGGCTGATGTTCATCGAAAGCCTGCGCAGCCTGTTGCGGGCGCGGTCCGCCGTGCAAAAGCCGGTGCGGCGGTCGCATATCCACACATGGATTCACGGACTGCCGTTCAAGATGCGGTTTCGCGCGTCGGGTCTGTATATCTCGGTACTGCCACCCTTGGCGGTGGGGGCGATGGTGGGGGTTCTGGCGGGGATCATGGGGGTCGGCGGCGGGTTCATTCTGGTGCCGGCGATGATCTATATCCTGGGGATGCCGACCAAGGTGGTGATCGGCACCTCTTTGTTCCAGATCATTTTTGTGACTGGATTCACGACCATCGTTCATGCGGTCAACAGCCATACGGTGGATATGCTGCTGGCGCTGGTACTGATTGTGGGCGGGGTGATCGGGGCGCAGATCGGCACGGTGGTTGGCACCAAGCTGAAGGCGGAGCAGTTGCGAATCCTGCTGGCGATGATGGTGCTGTCAGTGGCGATCAAGATCGCCTTTGACCTGTTGTTGCAGCCGGATGAGCTGTTTTCCATCGCCGCCGGGGTGCTGCCATGAAGGGGTTATGGGCGGTATTGGCGCTGCTGGCCGCCCCGCTTTGGGCCGAAGAAACCATCGTCACCGGCCTGTCGCAGAACCGCGTGGCGATCACCGCGTATTACGACGGGTCCGAGATTCTGATCTATGGCGCGGTGAAGCGGGACGCGCCCGCGCCCAATGATGCGCCGATCGAGGTGATCATCACGGTGCAGGGGCCGTCAACGCCGCTGACCATAAGGCGCAAGGAATGGGTGGCGGGGTTGTGGATCAACCGGTCCGCCATTTCGGTCGATGCGGCGCCCAGTTTTTATGCCGTGGCGACCAGCGGGCCAATCGATCAGATCCTGACCCAGACCGAGGATCTGCGGTACAAGATCACCATCCCCCATGCGATCCGCGCGGTGGGCAGCACGTCCGAAGCGCCGGATGCCGAGGAATTTGTGGCCGCGCTGGAGCGGTTGCAAGAACAGGACAACCGCTATCGGCTGGACGAGGGCGCGGTGCAACTGACCGACCAGACGCTGTTTCGCGCCGATGTGGTGTTGCCCGCAAACCTGACCGAGGGCGATTACCGCGTGCGTCTGTTCTTGTTGCGCGATGGCCGGGTGGTGGATGATCAGGAACGGGTGATCGGCGTGCGCAAAGCCGGGCTGGAGCGGTTTTTATACGTGATGGCCCATGAACAGCCGCTGCTGTACGGGGTGATTTCGTTGCTGATGGCGGTGGTGGCGGGCTGGGCGGCGTCCGCCGGGGCACGGTTTATCCGACGGTAGGCTTTTTGTTTCGGACCGATCTGAAAAAGCTCAAGGAGCGTTTTTCGGGCCGTTGGCCGACGCCGGAACGGCAAAGGCCAAAGGGGTTTCCGCAGGCACTGGGGTTTGGGGAATTGGGACGCGGCTGCCTGGCGGGTGCGTCTTGACGCGCCTGCCGGGGGCAGGCAGGCGCGGCCCAATTCGATTGAAATCAAATTGGGCAAAAAAAACAGCTTACCGCCCTTCAACCGCCTTGGCCGCAATCGCCGGGCTGGCGCGCCACAGGGTTGCGGCGCGGGCGATCAGCAGCACCATCAGCGCCCCCCAAAGCCCGTGATTGCCAAAGGCCGGGATCAGCGTCAGCAGCGCCACCAGATAGATCGCGACCGACCAGACCATCGCGCGCAGCATCTGCCCGGTCAGCAGCGCGCCGATAAAGATGCCGTCGTAAATCCACGACGCCACCCCGATCAGCGGGGCCGCGATCAGCCAGGGCACATACAACCGCGCCTCGGCCCGCACCTCGGGTGAGGTGGTCAGAAGGTCGATGATCGGGCCAGAGCCGACCACAAACACCAGCGCC
Organism: Paracoccaceae bacterium; assembly: GCA_031385345.1. Taxonomy (GTDB): domain Bacteria; phylum Pseudomonadota; class Alphaproteobacteria; order Rhodobacterales; family Rhodobacteraceae; genus CAIYZT01. Next base: position 21,919 of record JANNBI010000221.1, read on the forward strand.
ATCAGCGCCGCCCCGGCAAAGCCCCATTGAAAGGACAACAGGCAGGCGCGGCGCACATCGGCCAAGGCGCGCGCGCCAATGGCCTGACCGACCAACGTTTCGGCGGCAAAGGCGATACCGTCGAGCGCGAAGGCGGTAATCTCTAGAAACTGCAACAGCACATGGTTGGCGGCCAGTGTCACGGTGCCAAAGCGCGCGCCGATAAAGACGAAGGTGGTGAAGGACAGTTGCAAAAGAACCGAACGCCCCATGATGTCGCGGCTGGCGCGAAAGGTCTGCGCCAGCGCCAGCCGGTCCGGCACCCGCGCCCATGCGGCGCGAAACGTCGCGCCAAAGGTCGCCCGCGCCAGATACAGGCCCAGCGCCAGCCCGGTCCATTCCGCGATAAGCGTCGCAGAGGCAACGCCGCCGACCCCCCAGCCCAGACCCAGCACGAACCACAGATCCAGCCCGATGTTCAGCCCGTTCTGCCAGACCTGCAACACCAGCACGGCGCGGGTGCGTTCCAGCGCGATCAGCCAGCCGGTCAGCGCATACAGCGCGATGGTGGCGGGCGCGCCCCAGATCCGGATGGCCAGATAGGTGCGGGTAAAACCTTCAACCTCGGCAGTGGCGGGGGCGATGCGGACGGCTGCCCAGATCAGCGGCGCTTGCAGAACGACCAGCGCCAGACCGGCCACCAGCCCGACAATCAACGCGCGCAGCAGCGTGGCCGACACCTCGACCCCGTCGCCAGCCCCCTTGGCCTGCGCCGCCAGACCGGAGGTGGACATGCGCAGAAACCCGAAGGCCCAATACAACGTCCCAAGAATCACCGCGCCCAGCCCGACCGCGCCCAAGGGGGCGGCCTGACCCAACTGGCCGATCACGGCGGTATCGACCGCCCCCAGCAGCGGCACGGTGACGTTGGACAGGATGATCGGCCCCGCCACATGCAGCAACCGGCGGTGGGTGATCTGCGAGGCGGTCACGCGGATGATTTGGGGGCGGAATTGGCAACTGCACCGGACGCCGTTTCCGGCGCAGCGGCAGGCCCGACACTGGACCCGACATTGGCCCCGACAGCGGGCGGCATCAGCAGATGCACCAGACCCAAGGCATAGGGCCGCGCGACGTTATCCTGCCAAGCCTCGACCTGAACACTGGCGAAACGGCGGCCCGACCGCATGATCCGCGTCCGGGCATAGGCGTCGCGCGGCAGGCCGGCGCGCAGAAAATCCACGGTGAAATT
>JANNBI010000237.1:0-7767 GCA_031385345.1 Paracoccaceae bacterium
GCTTTCAATGCGGATGTCGGGCAGGTGATAGCAGTTGTCGGCATGCAACATGGCGCGGTCAGCCACTGGCAGCGACAGATCCTGCGCCCAGCCACAGCGGAACAAATGCGTAAACTCCAGCCCCAAAATGCGGCCCTGCGCGTCATGGCCGGCGCGGTAACGGATTGTCAGATCGTGACGTTTGCCCGTGATCATCATGTCATCGTCGCGGTCGTAGCGCATTTTCGCTGGCCGTCCGGTGGCATGGGCCACCAGCGCGCAGGCCACCGCTAAGGCATTGCCCTGACTTTCCTTGCCGCCAAACCCGCCGCCCATGCGCCGCGTCTCGACCCGCACCGCCGCCATCTGCAGATGCAGGGCATGGGCGACCTTGTGCTGAATTTCGGACGGGTGCTGGGTCGAGGAGGTGATGTGAACGCCGTCTTCCAGCGGCAGCGCGGCGGCGATCTGACCCTCAAGATAGAAATGTTCCTGACCACCGACTTCGAACACTCCGTCAACCTGATGCGGGGCGGTGGCGATGGCGCGGGCGGCATCGCCCTTGGCCCACAGGATCGGACCAGCCTCAAACCGGGAATTGGCGGCAAGGGCCGCCTCAATTGTCAGGATCGCGGGTTTTTCGTCATAGGTGATGCGGGCCAGCCGCGCCGCCCGCCGCGCGGCAATATGCGAGGTTGCGGCGACCAGAAACACCGGCTGACCAAGGTAATGCACCGTTCCGGTCGCCAAAAGTGGTTCGTCGTGCACCGAAGGGGAGCAGTCGGGCATTTGCGGAAAGTCGGCAGCAGACCAGACGCCGATCACCCCCGGCGCCGCGCGCACCGCTGACAGATCAATCGCGGTGATGTCGCCATGCGCCACGCCGGACAGGCCAAAGGCCAGATGCAGGGCGTTGGCGGGCAGCGGAATATCATCCAGATACCGGGCCTGTCCGGTAACATGCAGCGGCGCAGAATCATGCGGCAGGGATTGACCAAGCGTCATAGGGCCACCTGCAGTACATCGGTCGCATCGCCCGACAGGTCATGGAAATATCGGGTCAGCATGTTCTGCGCGGCCAGCAGGCGGTACGCGGCCGAGGCGCGCATGTCCGACAGCGGCGAGAAATCACTGGCGAGTGCGGTCTTGGCCGCGTCAAAGCTGGACAGGATGAAGGGCTGACCGATCAGGCTCGACTCGGTTGCCATCGCCCGTTTTGGCGTGCCCGCCATTCCGCCAAAGGCCAGCCGGGCCGAGGTGATCAGGCCCTTGGTCACCGTCAGGTTCAGGCAGGCCAATACGGCCGAGATATCCTGATCGAAGCGTTTGGTCAGTTTGTAACAACGCAATCCGGGGGCCCGGGCGGGAAGGGTGATAGCCTCCGCAAATTCTCCGGGCAGGCGGTCTTGTTTGCGGTAGTCCAGAAAGAACGACTCCAGCGGCATCTGGCGACGGGCGTCGCCCTGACGCAGGTGCAAGGTGGCGCCAAGGGCAATCAGGGCAGGCGGGGTGTCCCCGATCGGCGATCCATTGGCGATATTGCCGCCGATCGTGGCGGCATTGCGCACCTGAACCGAGGCATAGCGGCGCAAAAGTTCGGCAAAGGACGGATGCAAGGGTTTCATCACCTCGTGCAGGGCGGCAATTGTGACGCCGGCGCCGATGCGGATCTGGTCGCCGTCGCGGGTGATCGTTTGCAGGTCTTTGATGCCGTTCAGAAAGGCAACCGGCCCCAGATCGCGCAGCTGTTTGGTGACCCAAAGGCCAACATCAGTGGCCCCGGCAATCAGGGTGGCGGCGGGATTGGCGGCATACCATTGGGCGAGGTCGTCCGAATTGGTGGGGCGGAAGGCCTGGCCCGGGGCAGAAAGGGCAACAGAGGATATTTGAGCCACATTGAAGGCCTGATCAGCGCGCATCCAGTCGGGAACAGGGGCGGTCTCGGCCGCCCGCGCCGCGCGGATTATCGGCGCATAGCCGGTGCAGCGGCACAGATTGCCCGCCAGCGTGGTGTCATGGTCGGTGTCGCCGTTCAGATGCGCCGTTGCCATCGACACGACAAAACCCGGCGTGCAAAAGCCGCATTGGCTGCCGTGATGGGTGATCATCGCGCTTTGGACCGGGTGCAGATCGCCTTTGGGGCCGGAAATCCCTTCAACCGTGCGGACGGCTTTGCCTTCCAGTTGCGGCAAGAACAGGATGCAGGCGTTGAACGCTTTGCTGACTGCAGCATCGGTGACCATCACGGTGCAGGCCCCGCAATCGCCTTCGTTGCAGCCCTCTTTGGTGCCGGTCAGACCGCAATCTTCTCGCAAGTAGTCCAGCAGAGTGCGCGTTGCGGGGGCATCTGCCACGCGAACTGGCGTTCCGTTCAGAAGAAACGCTGTTTCGGTCATGTCCGGTCTGGTCGCTTTCTTTTGCGGTTGGGGCATTCAGCATCTTCGCCCGGTGCGACGTAAAGCAAAGCCTATCCCCCAAAGACAGGCTTTCCGCCTGTTGACCAGTCCCATGAAGCCGATTGAACAAGATTCTGGCAAGCAATACCTTTGCGCCCAAATTGGAAGCAGTTTCAATTTTTGCCAATAGGTTGCGGTCATGCCGACAGGGCTTTCGCCGCGTCAGAGGGGCGGGTAGGCTGTGATCATGGCACCTTCTCCGCGATTCATCCACCTGCGCACGCATACCGAGCACTCTTTGCTGGAAGGGGCAGTGCCGGTCAAAAAGCTGGTCAAGACCGTGGCTGGCATGGGAATGCCGGCGGTCGCGGTGACCGACACCAACAACATGTTCGCGGCGCTGGAGTTTTCGGTGACCGCCTTGGGCGAAGGATTGCAGCCCATCGTCGGCTGCCAGATCTCGCTGAGCTATGAAGAAGTTCAACCCGGAGAGCGCGCCCGCCCGCCCGCCCCGGTGGTTCTGCTGGCCCAGACCGAGGAAGGCTATCAGAACCTGATGAAGCTGAACTCTTGCCTATACATTAACGGCGAGAAGATCGGGCAGGGCGTCGTTCCGCAAATCACCCTGGCAGAGTTGGAGACGCATTCGGCGGGGCTGATCTGTCTGACCGGCGGACCAGAGGGGCCGCTCGGGCGGCTGTTGCAGGCCGGGCAGATGATCAAGGCGCGGGCATTGGCCGCGCGACTGGCCATGGCCTTTGCCGACCGTCTGTATGTCGAAATGCAGCGCCATCCGGGGGAAGGGGGTCGTCTGCCCGAAGGGGAACGCCAAAGCGAGCGCGGGCTGATCGAAATCGCTTATGATCTGAACCTGCCCTTGGTCGCCACCAATGATGTCTATTTTCCCAAAGCCACGATGTACGAAGCCCATGATGCGCTGATCTGCATTGCAGACGGCGTTTACGTGGACCAGCAAGAAGCGCGTCGTCGCCTGACCCCGCAGCATTATCTGAAATCCGAAGCCGAGATGTGCGCTTTATTCGCTGATCTGCCCGAGGCGCTGGACAACACCGTCGAAATCGCGCGGCGCTGCGCCTTTGCGGTCTACATCCGCCCGCCGATCCTGCCCAAATTTGCCGATGACGAGGTGCAGGAACTGCGCCGGGTGGCCAATGTCGGATTGCAGGCGCGGCTGGCCGTTATCCCGCATTCCGTCACCTTGGCAGAATATCAGGCCCGGCTGGACTTCGAACTGGGGATCATCGAAAAGATGGGCTTTCCCGGGTATTTCCTGATTGTGGCCGATTTCATCAGGTGGGCCAAGGATCAGGGCATTCCGGTGGGTCCGGGCCGAGGCTCGGGCGCGGGGTCATTGGTGGCCTATGCGCTGACCATCACCGACCTTGATCCCTTGCGCTATGCCTTGCTGTTCGAACGGTTCCTGAACCCCGAACGCGTGTCGATGCCGGACTTTGACATCGACTTTTGCATGGACCGCCGCGAAGAGGTGATCCGCTATGTTCAGGACAAATATGGTCGCGACAAGGTGGCCCAGATCATCACCTTTGGCGCTTTGCTGTCAAAAGCGGCCGTGCGCGATGTGGGTCGGGTGTTGCAGATGCCCTATATGCAGGTGGACCGTCTGTCGAAGATGATCCCGCTTGAAGGGGTCAAACCGGTCAGTATCACCAAGGCATTGGCCGACGAACCGCGACTGCGCGAGGCTGCGAAAGAAGAAGTCGTCGGTCGGATGCTGTCCTTCGCCCAGCAGATCGAGGGGCTGTACCGAAACGCCTCGACCCATGCGGCGGGCGTGGTGATCGGGGACAGGCCGCTGGATGCGCTGGTGCCTTTGTACCGCGATCCGCGGTCCGACATGCCCGCCACCCAGTTCAATATGAAATGGGTCGAAGCCGCGGGTCTGGTAAAGTTCGACTTTCTGGGGCTGAAAACCCTGACCGTGGTCAAGAACGCCATGGACCTGCTGGCGTTGCGCGGTGTCGCCCTTGACATCAACCTGATCCCGCTGGACGACAAACCGTCTTACGATCTTTACGCATCGGCCAAGACTGTCGCGGTGTTTCAGGTCGAATCCAGCGGCATGATGGACGCGTTGCGCCGGATGAAACCGACCTGCATCGAAGATATCGTTGCACTTGTGGCGCTGTACCGCCCCGGCCCGATGGAAAACATCCCCACCTATTGCGAGGTCAAGAACGGGTTGCGGGCGCTGGAATCGATCCATCCGACGATTGATTTCATTCTGGCCGAAACCCAAGGCATCATCGTCTATCAGGAACAGGTGATGCAGATCGCGCAGGTCATGGCGGGCTATTCGCTGGGCGGGGCCGATCTGCTGCGCCGCGCCATGGGCAAGAAGATCGCAGAGGAAATGGCCAAAGAGCGGCCCAAATTCATTGAAGGTGCGGCCAAGACCCATCAGGTCAGCCGCGAAAAAGCCGGTGAGGTTTTTGACCTGCTGGAAAAGTTCGCCAACTACGGCTTCAACAAATCTCACGCGGCGGCCTATGCGGTGGTCAGCTATCAGACCGCGTATCTTAAAGCGAATTACCCGGCGGAATTCATGGCCGCCGTGATGAACTGCGACCTGCATCAGACCGAAAAGCTGGCGACCTACAAACGCGAGGTGGACAAGCTGGGCATCACCACGCTGGCCCCGGATGTTAACGCCTCTCTGGCGACCTTCACGGTTCGGGACGGGAAGTTGGTCTATGCGCTGGGCGCTCTGAAGAACGTCGGCGTCGATGCCATGGGGATGATCGTCGCGGCGCGGGGACAAAATCCCTTTGTGTCCGTGTTTGATTTCGCGCGGCGTGTGGATATGAAACGGGTCGGCAAACGGCCCTTGGAAATGCTGGCGCGCGCCGGGGCCTTTGACGCTCTGGACGCCAACCGCGCGCGGGTGTTCGAAGCGTTGGATCCGCTGGTGGCCTATTCGGCAGCGGTGCAAGAGGCGCGGACCAGCAATCAAGTCAGCCTGTTCGGCGAGGCTGGCACCGATATTCCCGAACCGCGCCTGGCCTTCCGCGATGATTGGCAACCGATGGAGCGGTTGACCCAAGAGCATCTGGCAATCGGGTTCTATCTGTCTGGCCATCCTTTGGATGATTACATGTCCAGCCTGAAGCGCCGAGATGTCAAGACCTTGACCGAAATCACCAATCTGGCCGAGCGCGGGCCGCTGGTGGCCAAGATCGCCGGATCGGTCAGCAGCCGTCAGGAGAAAAAAAGCGCCAAGGGCAACCGCTTTGCCTTTGTCTTTTTGTCCGATCCCACGGGGCTTTATGAGGTCACCGTGTTCTCGGACGTGCTGGAGGCCGCGCGCGACCATCTGGAGCCGGGAAAGAAGGTGGTGCTGACGGTCGAGGTCACGCGTGAAGGCGATACGCTGAAACTTCTGGCGCGCGGCGTGGCCCCGATCGACGCTGTGACCGCCGAAGCCGGGGCGGCCGCGATCCGGGTGCATGTGAACGCGGCCGAGGCCTTGACCTCAATCGCCACGCTGCTGGCGCGGGTCGAGGGGCGGCATAAGGCGCAGATCACCCTGTGCGTGGCCGATGCCACGGGGAGGGAGATCGACCTGACCCTGCCGCAAACCTATCCGGTGACGCCGCAGATCAAAGGGGCGATCAAGGCGATGCGGGGCGTGGTCATGGTCGAGGAAATCTGACAATCCGTGCGGCCCAAAGTTTGGCAAAACTGACCGCCAGAAAGATCCGGGCGACATGGTGGACCGTGACGTAGATCACACTCATGTGCAGGGATAGAGCGATCAGGCTCATCTCGGCCAGACCGCCGGGAGCAAAGGCCAGAAAGGCAGCGGCGACGGGTTCTCCGACCGTCCAATGCACCGTCTCGGCAAAAGCAAAGGCCAAAGCCAATGAGGCCGCGCCGTTCAGGATCGCCAGCTTTGCCCCGCGCTTCAGCAGAGCAGGCGAGACGCCAGCAAAGCGCGCGCCAAGGCCCGTGCCCAGAATGATCTGCGTGGCATTGATCAGCCACCCCGGCGGGATGCCCTGCAACAGTCCCGACACATGCAGGGCTGCCGACAGGGCTATCGGTCCGGTTATGATATAACCGGGAAAGTGCAGCCGTTTGGCCAGACCCGCGCCGATGGCCCCAGCGGCGATCATCAAGGCAACCATTGGCAGGGTCAACGGCACGTTGGCCCCGGTCATCATGGTGCCTGCCGCCGATCCGACCATCTGCCCGGTCAGCGCCCAAAAGATCAGCGGCACCGACAGGATCGTCAGGATCAGACGCAGGAACTGCAACACGGTCAGCAGGCGCACATCGGCCCCGGCCTCTTCGCCAAGTTGGACGCTTTCGATCAGCCCGCCGGGAACGGCCCCGAAAAACGCATCGACCGGCAACAGACCGCCCGCGCGGTACAAACGATAGCCAAGCGCATGGGCCATCGGCACAAAGACACACAGCGCCAGAAGCGAGGGCCACCAGCCCAACGCGGCACGGGCGACCTCGGGGGTGAAGGCCCCGCCGATGGCCACGCCGATCACCGGGACAAAGGAAAACCGCAGACGGGCGGGCAGGGTGATCTGGCGGCCAAAGGGTTTGATTTGCAAGGCCGCCAGACTGCCTGTCGCAATGACCGACCCCAAAAGATAACCCAGCGGCAGATGGGCCAGATGAGCCAGAACACCGCCTAGCGCCCCGATCCCCAGCGTCACGGCCAATGCGGTCTGATCTGTGGCGCGGATTCCGGCCAATAGACTTTGCAACGCGGTCACTGGGGTCACCAATGCGGCGGTTTCACATCGGCGGCAGGCGCCTCGGCCCCGGTGGTTTCGCGCTCGGCCTCGCGCTCCATCAGAAGATGGACACGGCGGGTCAAAACATCGATCTCGCGGCCCTGCCGCGCCACGACATCCGACAGATCCTCGACCGCGCGGATCAGATGCGCGCAGCGTTCTTCAAGGCTGTCCAATCGGTCCATCTTGCCACTCCTGCTCTTGCCCAGCCTGTCCCCACGGGGTAGAGCAAAGCCCGAGCGATGCAAGGGAAACTCCGCATGTCCGAAGGTAAAGTCCGCCGTCCGCGCGCCGAGACCCCCAAGGGATTTCGCGACTATTTTGGCGCCGAGGTGACGGCGCGCAATGCCATGCTGGCGGCCATCGGCGCGGTCTACCATCGCTATGGCTTTGATCCGTTGGAAACCTCGGCCGTGGAAACGGTGGAAGCTTTGGGCAAGTTCCTGCCCGATGTAGACCGTCCGAATGAGGGCGTTTTCGGCTGGCAGGAGGCTGCTGGTGACGGCGGGGATGCCGACTGGCTGGCGCTGCGCTATGACCTGACCGCACCCTTGGCGCGGGTGGCGGCGCAGTACCGCAACGACCTGCCCAGCCCCTACCGC
>JANNBI010000246.1:0-7986 GCA_031385345.1 Paracoccaceae bacterium
CTTGTGTTCCAGACCAATGACGGCCCGGTGCAGGCACTGAAGGATATCAATCTGACCATCAATCGGGGAGAGTTCGTGTCGTTCATCGGGCCGTCGGGCTGTGGCAAGACCACGTTCCTGCGCGCCATTGCGGCGCTTGAAACACCGACCGGGGGCACGCTGACGGTCAACGGGATGCGCCCGGATGAGGCGCGGCAAAAGCGGGCATATGGCTATGTGTTTCAGGCGGCGGGCTTGTATCCCTGGCGCACGATTGCGGGCAATGTCGCCTTGCCGCTGGAAATCATGGGCTTTTCCAAGGCCGAGCAGGCCGAGCGGGTGGAGCGTGTGCTGGATCTGGTGGAACTGCGCGGGTTTGGCCGGAAATTTCCATGGCAGCTTTCGGGCGGGATGCAGCAGCGCGCGTCAATCGCCCGCGCTTTGGCCTTTGATGCGGATATCTTGCTGATGGACGAGCCGTTTGGCGCGCTGGACGAGATTGTGCGCGACCGGCTGAACGAAGAGGTGCTGAAACTTTGGGCGCGCACTGGCAAGACCATCGGTTTTGTCACCCATTCGATCCCCGAGGCGGTTTATCTGTCAACCAAGATCGTGGTAATGAGCCCGCGACCGGGGCGGATCACCGACATTATCGACAGCCCCTTGCCGCGGGAGCGTCCGCTCGACATTCGCGACAGCCGGCAATTCATCGAGATCGCGCACCGGGTGCGCGAGGGTCTGCGGGCGGGGCATTCGGATGAATAGGCGTTTTACCCTTGGTGGGCCGTCTGCCCGGTGGCGCGGAAGGGTCTGCGCATGACCGGGGCGATTTTTCTGTGGCTCGCGGCGTCAACCACGGTGTTCGTGGCGGCCAATGCTGTGCTGAAAACCTATGCCAGCACTGGCGGCTGGGCGGTGTTGACGGGGGCTTTGGCGCTGTTTTGTCTGGGCAACTGGCTGATGGTGCAGGTGATGCGCGGCGGCGGGTTGGGGGTGGCAATCTCTCTTTCGGCCATATTCCAACTGCTGGCGATCACCGCGATGGCGGTGGTGGTGTTTGGTGAGCGTCCGACGCCAATGCAGATGGCGGGGATGGCGCTGGGGGTGGTGGCGGTGGCGCTGATCGCCTGGCCCACGGGGGGGCAGGGATGAAGCTGTCGCAAATACTGCCCAGGCTTTGTTCCGTCCGCCATGTGCTGCCTCATGCGCTTGCGGTTTGGTGCTTTTCGATGACAGGCGGCCTCTACGCCCAAACGATATATAATGGTGAATGCGATTGCCACGATTCAGGGACAGTAGCGGGTTTCCGGGCTTTTGCCCTTCTGACAGACAATCAAAACTGGCAAGAGAAATGGAATACCCCGCCGGAGACCGCTGTTCAATTCGATAATATAGGGTTAGTCCACCTGGGCGAGACTGCAATTTTGCTGATATTCTTCGCCAATCCGATGCTTCGCAATGGCGTGGCTGAAGTCGAATGCGAATTGAAGATTTCGAAACCCGATGACGAGGTCGAGGATTGGCACGCGGTTTCTTGTTGGGCCGGAGGAGTCGACGGACCGGTAGAAAATGTGCGATTGGCCGGCCTGCGGATCGAGGTCGAAGTGGAGCCCTCTGACCCCAGTGGGGTCTGGATTTTCGGCGTCGGCGTGCGGGATGTTTTGCGTGATGTACGGGTTCCACTTGAAGTTTCTTTGCTTGTGGACAACGGGGGGGGCGAGGAGGAATGAGCCGCGTTCTTCCCATCCTCACCGTCCTGGCGGTGATTGTCGCCCTTTGGTACGCGGCGGCGGTCTGGCTGAATGCGCCTTGGATCTATGATCAGGCGCAGCGGGCCGGTGAGGCGGCGCCGACGCTGTCGCAGTTGGTGCCGCTGACCATGGAGCAGGAACGCCCGGTCTTGCCAACGCCGCATCAGGTGGTGCGCGAGTTGGTGGGATCGACCTTTGGCATGGCCGTCACCTCGAAGAAAAGCCTGATCTATCATGGCTGGATCACGATTTCGGCCACCTTGCTGGGCTTTGCGATGGGGACGGGGTTCGGGATCTTGCTGGCGGTGGGGATCTTGCACAACCGCGCGATGGATCTGTCGGTGATGCCTTGGGCGATTGCCAGCCAGACCATTCCCATTCTGGCGATTGCCCCGATGATCATTGTGGTGATGAACTCGGTCGGGGTGCAGGGGTTGGTGCCAAAGGCCGTCATCTCGGCCTTTTTGTCGTTCTTTCCAGTGCTGGTGGGGATGGTGAAGGGTTTGCGCAGCCCCGATCAGATGCAATTGGATCTGCTGGCGACTTACGGGGCGAGCCGGGGCGATGTGCTGATCAAGCTGCGGCTGCCGGCGTCGATGCCCTATCTGTTTGCCAGCCTGAAGGTGGGGATCGCGGCCAGTCTGGTGGGGGCGATTGTCGGGGAATTGCCGACGGGCGCGGTCAAGGGCTTGGGCGCGCGGTTGCTCAGCGGGTCGTATTACGGCCAGACCGTGCAAATCTGGGCAGCGCTGTTCGCGGCGGCCCTGGTGGCGGCGGGATTGGTGGCGCTGGTCAGCGCGGTAGAGCGGCGGACGCTGCGGCGGATGGGGATGGCGCGATGACATTGGTGATCGCAGGGCTGGTCTTTTGGGCGGCGGCCTGGGCGCTGAACGTGCGGCTGTCGCATTCGACGCTGGTGGCCAGCCGGGCCGGGCGGTTGGTGGTACCGGCGATTTTCGGCATCACGATTCTGGTGGTCTGGGAATGCTTGGTGCGCGGGCTGGCGGTGCCGGGGGTGATCCTGCCACCGCCATCCGCCATTGGTGCGCGCCTGATGGTGGAGGGGCCGACGTTGTGGGCCGATTTTCGACAGACCTTTCTGAAAGGTGCGCTGCGTGGGTATGCCATCGGCTGCGGCGCCGCATTCCTGACCGCTATCGCCATTGACCGGTCGCCGTTCTTGCAGCGCGGGCTGTTGCCGGTGGGCAATTTCGTGGCGGCCCTGCCCATTGTCGGCATCGCGCCAATCTTGGTGATGTGGTTCGGCTTTGACTGGCAGTCCAAGGCAGCGGTGGTGGTGGTGATGGTGTTCTTTCCGGTGCTGGTGAACACGGTCGCGGGTCTGGCAGCCAGCGACGCCATGCAGCGCGACCTGATGGCCACCTATAGTGCAACCTACCTTCAAACGCTGATCAAGCTGCGCCTGCCTGCGGCCTTGCCTTTCATTTTCAACGGATTGAAGATTGCGACGACCCTGGCCCTGATCGGGGCCATCGTGGCAGAGTTTTTCGGCAGCCCGATCGTGGGCATGGGATTTCGGATCACGGCAGAGGTCGGGCGGCTGGGCCTTGACATGGTCTGGGCCGAGATTGCGGTGGCGGCTTTGGCGGGATCGGCCTTTTACGGGCTGGTGTCGATCATCGAACGGCGGATGACGTTTTGGCATCCGTCGCAAAGGCGGTAAGTGGGACGACCTATCAAAATGGCCGCTGATCAGCAGGGGCCGCAACATGGAGTGTATGCGATGAAGCAGCTACTTTCGACGGTGATTTTGGGGGCTATGGCCAGTGGGGCGATGGTCAGCGGCGCGCAGGCGGCGGATGATGTGACCTTGCAGCTGAAATGGGTGACGCAGGCGCAGTTCGCCGGCTATTTCGTGGCGCAGGCGCAGGGTTTCTATGAAGCCGAGGGTCTGAACGTGACCATTCTGCCGGGTGGCCCGGATGTGGCCCCGACGCAGGTGATCGCCGGTGGCGGCGCGGATGTGGTGATCGACTGGATGCCCTCGGCCCTTGCCGCGCGCGAAAAGGGTCTGGCGCTGGTCAACATCGCCCAGCCGTTCAAATCCAGCGGCATGATGCTGACCTGCCGCAAGGACAGCGGCGTAGCGACCCCGGCAGATTTCGCCGGCAAGACGCTGGGCGTCTGGTTTGGCGGCAATGAATATCCGTTCCTGAACTGGATGAACAAACTGGGGCTGGCGACGGATGGCACTGACGGCGGCGTGACGGTGCTGAAGCAGGGCTTCAACGTTGATCCGCTGTTGCAAAAGCAGGCGGCCTGCGTGTCCACCATGACATATAACGAATATTGGCAGGTCATTGATGCCGGGCTGACCCCGGACGATCTGGTGGTCTTTAAGTACGAGGACGAAGGCGTGGCGACGCTGGAAGATGGTCTGTACGTGATGGAGGACAAGCTGGCCGACCCGGCGTTCGAGGACAAGATGGTGCGGTTCGTCCGCGCGTCTATGAAGGGTTGGAAATGGGCTGAAGAGAATGCCGATGCGGCGGCGATGATCGTGCTGGAAAACGATGAGACCGGCGCGCAGACCGAGGCGCATCAAAAGCGGATGATGGGCGAGATTGCCAAGCTGACGGCAGGATCGAACGGCGCTTTGGTTGAGGCGGATTATCAGCGCACCGTGGCCGCGCTGATGTCGGGCGGGTCGGACCCGGTGATCACCGCAGAGCCAGTGGGGGCCTGGACGCACCAGATCACCGACAAGGCTTTGCAGTAAGCTTTTCGGGCCGTTCTTCACGCCAAGGATGGAAAGCTGCAGACGCCCGGGGGAAACCTCGGGCGTTTTGCTTTGGGGGAGGGAGTGGGGGAATAATCAGGAGGGTGAATCTACTTGGCTTGGAGGGACTTGTCAGTCAATTTACTGACAACGGGGGGGCCTAATGGCATTGCAGGCTTTGACAGGGACGCGGGTGCGGGATCGACGTCTGGCGCTGGGGCTGCGACAGGCGGATCTAGCACAGGCGGTGGGGATTTCCGCATCCTATCTGAACCTGATCGAACACAACCGACGCCGCATCACGCCGGAACTTCTGGCACGGCTGGCGACCGGATTGGGGGTAGAGGCGACCGCGCTGGAAGAAGGCGCCGGGGGTGCCTTGGTAGAGGCGTTGCGCGCGGCGGCGGCGGATTTCCAAGGCCAAGGCGCCGAGGTGGAGCGGGTGGAGGATTTCGCCGGGCGCTTTCCGGGCTGGGCGGGGCTGCTGGGCGCGCTGCACCAGCGCGGACGCGGGCTGTCGCGCGCGGTTGAGGCGCTGAATGACCGGCTGGGGCATGACCCGCTGCTGTCAGCCGCCTTGCATGAATTGCTGTCGGTGGTGTCCTCGGTCCGCTCTACCGCCGCGATTCTGGCCGAAACGCCGGATATTGAACCGGACTGGCGCGAGCGGTTTTTGCGCAACCTGAACACGGATTCGGCCCGGCTGGCGCTGCGGGCCGAGGGGTTGGTGGCCTTTCTGGACGGGTCCGAGATGCAGGATGCCGGGGCGGTGGTGGCCCCGCAAGAAGAGGTGGAGGCCTGGTTGGCGGCGCGCGGCTGGCGTCTTGGCGCGGTGGAAACCCCGGACGGACTGGCGCTGCTGCAAGATGAGGTTGCCGGGCTGGCCAGCCCCTCGGCCCGCACCTTGGCCGGGGCGTTTGTGATGCGGGCGGCGCAGGATGCGGCGGTGATGCCCGAAGCGGCGCTGCTGGCGGCGCTGGCGCAGGTGGGGCCAGATCCGGCGCGGCTGGCGCAGCAGTTTGGCTGCGGGCTGATGCCGGTGTTCCGGCGTCTGCCCTTGATGCCGATCCCCGAGGGTGGGCAAGAAATTGGATTGGTGTTGTGCGACGCCTCGGGCACGATAACGCAGCAAAAGCCGGTGGCGGGCTTTGCCCTGCCACGGTTCGGCGCGGCTTGCCCCTTGTGGCCGCTGTTCACCGCGCTGTCGCGCCCGATGACCCCGGTTGAGGCAACGGTCGAAACCCCGACGAACCGGCGATTCCGCGTCTTGGCCTATGCCGAGGCGCGCTACCCCGAGGGGTTTTCTGGGCCCGAACTGCGTGAGGCGGCGATGCTGATCCTGCCGATACCAGCAGGACCGCAAAGTGGGGCGGTGATCAAGCTGGGATCAACCTGCCGGATCTGTCCGCGTGTGGCCTGTGCGGCGCGGCGCGAACCGTCGATCCTGACAGCCGAGGGCGCCGGGGTTTGACAGGGGGGGCGATTGCGCTGACAGTCGGCAAGAGGTGAAGGTAAAGATGGTTTTGGGGGTGCGGGACAATCGGTGGGGGGACGGCGCGATGGGTGGACGGGTGCTGTTGATCGAGGATGAAACAAGCATCGCAGAGGCGATCCGGTTCCTGCTGGGCCGCGATGGCTGGGAGGTGGTCGTGCATGGTCAAGGCACCGGCGCGATGGAGCGGTTGGCCGAGGTTCGCCCCGATTTGGTCATTCTGGATGTGATGCTGCCCGGACGGTCAGGCTTTGAGATTCTGGCGGATATCCGCGCCGGTGAAGCCACGGCCACGATTCCCGTCATCATGCTGACCGCCAAGGGCCAGGGCGCGGACCGGGCGGCGGCGGAAAAGGCCGGGGTGTCGCTGTTCATGACCAAACCCTTCGCCAATGCCGAGATCCGCGCGGCCGTGCGCGACTTGCTGGTTGGGTAGGGGCAAGACATGGCCAACCGGACCCCGTTGTTTCTGGCGAAATCGGGTTATCGCAGCCGCAGGCTGACCGATGCGGCGCGGCTGTTGCCGGTGTTGGGGATGTTCTTACTGGGACTGCCTGCGATTTGGGCCTTGCCGGAGGGTGGGGCCTACTCCACCTCGGTCGTGGGGGTCTATATATTTCTGGTCTGGGGCGGATTGATCGCGGGGGCGGCGCTGTTGGCGCGGCATTTACCTAAAAGTGATCCCGGCACCCCGCCACCCCGGGACCAGATCTGACCATGCCGTTCAACCTGCTGGTCCTGTTCTGCGTCACCTATGTCCTGATCCTGTTCGCGGTGGCCTTTCTGGCCGACCGGGCGGCACTGCGGCGCGGTGAGGGGTTTTTGCGCTCTCCGCTGCTGTATACGTTGTCGCTGTCGATCTATTGCACGGCTTGGACGTTTTACGGCGCGGTCGGCTATGCGGCGCGGTCGGGGCTTGAATTTCTGACGATTTATCTGGGACCGACACTGGTTTTTGTCGGCTGGTGGTGGGTGCTGCGCAAACTGGTGCGGATCGGGCGGCAAGAGGGTGTCACCTCGATCGCGGATCTTATTTCCAGCCGCTATGGCAAGTCGAACGGTCTTGGGATTTTGGTCACGCTGATCATGGTGGTGGCGACCACGCCCTATATCGCGCTGCAATTGCAGTCAGTCACGCTGAGCTTCAACGTCTTTGCGAGCGATGCGCCACAGAACTGGGCCCTGCCGGACCGGGGGGCAACGGCGGTCTGGGTGGCGGGGGGGCTGGCGCTGTTCACCATCCTGTTCGGCACCCGAAATCTGGACGCCAATGAACGGCACCACGGCATCGTCATGGCCATCGCGGTTGAGGCGGTGGTCAAACTGGTGGCTTTGCTGGCGGTGGGGATTTTCGTGGTCTGGGGGCTGGCAGGGGGGCCGGCGGATGTGCTGGCGCGGATCGACGCCTCAAAGATCGCCGAGACGCCGGTGCAGATGGGGCGTTGGGCCAGCCTGATCGCGGTGTCAGGCTTTGCCGTGCTGTCGCTGCCGCGGATGTTTCAGGTTCTGGTGGTGGAAAACGCTGATGAGGGCCATTTGGCCCGCGCGTCCTGGGCCTTTCCGGCCTATCTGTTCCTGATGAGCCTGTTCATCCTGCCCATCGCGGTGGTGGGGCTGGAAAGGATGGGTCCGGGGGCCAATCCCGATCTGTATGTGCTGACGCTGCCCCTGTCCGAGGGCTATGGCTGGTTGGCGATGCTGGCGTTTCTGGGCGGGTTCTCCTCTGCCACCTCGATGGTGATTGTGGAGGCGATTGCGCTGTCCACGATGCTGTCGAACCACGTGATCACGCCTTTGTGGCTGAAGATCCGGCCCCGGACCGAAGGGGCGGGGGAATTGCGGATGGTGGTGCTGACCGCGCGGCGGCTGTCGATCGGCGCGGTCCTGTCATTGGGGCTGGCCTATTACAGGATGTCGGGGGGATCGGCGGCGCTGGCCTCTATCGGGTTGATCGCCTTTACCGGGGTGGCGCAGGTCTTGCCGGCGGTGATCGGCGGCATCACCTGGCGCGGCGGCAACAAGGT